>DRHN01000371.1 GCA_011049595.1 Spirochaetota bacterium
TAAACCGTATCAATATTCACGGCTTTTCAGTGAAACCGGTGAAAAAACAACACCTGAACCGCTGAAAAATTTTGTAAAAAACTCGTAGTAATTCAGACGCAGCGCCTGTATCCCGGTGGTGAGTCCTTCCAGGCCTATAACAAGAATATTTCCGATCACCAGAATAATAATTGATAGAGGATTAGTCATGACGGCCTGGCCTCCTTTGTTCAGCATGCTGGCTATTTCGAAAAAGGCGGCCATCAAGCTCACATGAGCTATACCCAGGCCGGCAACACGCATAAAAGACAGGGTGTTGGAAAGATAGCCGCTGAAGACCTCGAGCAGTTCCACCACCCATTGCATTCCGAAATCAAAAAGTGTCATAACAGTAAAGTTATTTCCGGCAAATTTTTTCTTTTCGAAATAACGAAGAGGCGCCTTCATATATAGCAGAATAGATGGCAGCCCGACAAGAAGTAAAAGGGGTAAAAACCCCGGAACCCCGTGGTAGTCATGGGCAATAAGATACATGGCGACATATATGCCTCCGCCGAAAAACCAACCGCCGGTTATACCGCCTTTGTCAAATATCAATTCTATCCATTTTTTTTTTATCGTTAGATTTATCCAGTTGAACAGCAGGCCTGTCCCGATCACGGCAATTCCAAAATAAACTGTAATAGCCAGGATGTCGAATATATCATTGAAATACGATTGTTTTTGAGCGTGACCTGAGATTATCCCATGATAATCGAACCACAGCGGTTTCAGCAAACCCATTCCAAAATACGAACCAAAAAGAAAACCGGTTATTATAGAGGCAAAACCGCACCAGATAACGAGCTTTGAAAGGTTGCGCCAGGTCTCCTGTTTTTCTTTGAACAATAATGTACCGGCCAGACCGGCCATGGCCAGTACAGCCCCCTGTCCCACATCCGCGAACATAAGCCCGAACATGATCAGGTAGGTGAACATAACAAAAGGTGTGGGGTCGATCGTACCGTATTCGGGAATGCCGAAGTTTGTGACAAGCATCTGAAAGGGTGAAAGGAATTTAGGATTTTTAAACTGAACCGGCGCGGATGTTTCCTTTTCCCCCCGCTGATCATTTTTGTCAGGTTCGAACCACTCAAGGCAGCACTTCCCTCCTGTTGCTTTCCGGATCCCTTCCGAAAGGAGAGCGCGTTTTGAGGCAGGAAGCCATCCGGAAAAAACCACCGTACTTGAAGATCGTTTATAGTGAGACTTAATTTCACTGAAAAGCTCGTTTATTCTCAGCTGGACCCATATCTTATTCAAACTTTCGCTCTTTTGCTCGATATACGTCCTTGCTTTTGACCCCAGCAAATCCCTCTCTTTATATAGATCTTTTATCTTTTTCTCAAGCCCGGGAGTTATGTCTCCTTTAAGCTCCCGGCTGCCCGCGGGAAGCTCAGCCTCGGACCAGTCTGCCCTTTTCAATATTTTTTCAACATTTTCCTGATCACGCTTCATGTAGATCAGAAACACCTGTGATAAACCGCCCTTCTCGTTTAAAACCTGTGACACACAGGGCAAATCCTTCATCTCAGCTTTTATGGATTCATAGCCCCGTGACGGCACCTTTCCAAACCGAATAGAAATAAAAGAATGCCCGGATTTAAGGACCCCTTCCGGGTAATCGATGCCTGACGGCTCCATGTGCCTTTCCATGTCTTCAAGCTTCAATATGTTCTGCCAGACAGCACGCTGGCGTTCCCGTATCCCCTTCAAATCATCAGCTATTCTATCCAGTTCTTTACTCTCCCTGTCAAGGTCTATGGGTTTGCGGTTTTCCAGATCCATCTCCCTGGGAGGTTCTGGTACTATTCCTGCAGTATTTAAAAACCCCTGAATACGCCTTCTCATTTCTGCGATCTTCGCGAGAGAATGCGAGGGGTCAACTTCGTTTAGTTTCTCGAACAATTTAATGTCCATCTGTGTAATGCTGATAAACTGTATTACCCCCTCTTTGAGCAGCAATTCTGTTACCGAGTCTGTGTAGTCCTCCAGAACAACCGCGAGTAATTTAACCATCCGGGATGTAAACATCACATGACACCTGTTATTTTATTTAATGATAAAATATATTCATGATAGTATATCACCTGTAACATTGTACTGTTTCGCATTCAGAATTTCCCGGACTTTGTTTAGCTCGTTTTTCCTTAAAATAAAATAGGATAGAATAATTCCAATGGTAAATGGATATCCGACCAGTATTTGTCTGATTTCACGCCTCATGATCTGTTCAAGGATTTGCTCTATGAGGAGAAGCCTTGAAGAAATAGCCGGGGTCCCGGAGATAGCCGGTGTCCCGGACGCAAGCATCGTTGAAAGACCCTGATATTTCGTTTTTATGATGCCTTCGAGTATCTGGGACACGTTTTGAGAAGAGTACGCTTCCCGTATAGATCTCTCATCAATATTGAACCCCTGTGGAATGATCAATGCGAGGACCCTTTCAAGAGGCAGGTCATAAAAAGTCCTGAACCTGATGACCCAGTTGATATTCTGTAGGTCGATCTCGACACCAACTAGGCGCATGGTTTCCTTTTTATCCAAACTGGAAAGTTTTTCCGCGTGAAAAATAAGATTTTTATAAAAAAATTGATCAAGGGCTATTTCCAGGGGAAAAAGCGAACCCTCTTTTATGATCTCATCTCTATACTCTTCTATTATCCGGGCATAGGGCGTATCGTTCAAAGCGGCGGAGATATCTTCCAAATTGTCAGCGTTTATGACCCTTTCAACCTTTATGTCATGCTGTATTTTATCCCGAAAAATATAGTAAACCTTATTTTCTATACTTCTGTGCATGGTACTTCTTTCGAAATAGAGTCGGAGGGCATTCTTGAGGTTTTCGATCTCATAATTCAGGGCAAGCGCTTTGACCAGATCGAGCTCGACACCGCTGACATATTTCTCAATTTCAGTATAAAGCCCGATCTCTTTTTTTAACAACTCAAGCTCACCGAATTTTAAATCACCTGTACTTCTGTAAATTTTATCGAGAACATCGTATTGGGTATCGCGTAACAGCCCGAGCGCTTCTTCAAGAGTGCGCGCCGACTCAATTCTGCGAAAGATCTCTTCAGATATAAGATTACTTATCCGTGCCCTGAGCTTCGCATTGATAAAAGCGTACTTCCTGACAGCGCCTACCATCAAAGAGTTCCCTCTTCGCAACCTGTTTGAATAATCATTTTTACTATCTCCAGAACTAGCTTTTCAATGCCGGCCCTGTTTTTGCTTATTATTTCAGTGTTTTTTATATCAACCTCTTTAATCCTGTTATTACGGGTATTCTCGGCCTCCAGCCGTGCCTTCTCAACCGAGCTTTGAGTTATTTCCTGAGCTTTGTTTCGGGCTTCCGCGATCTTTTGCGATACCTCTTTTTCTGTCCGGAGTTTTATATCTGCCGCTCCCGAGCGGGCCTTCTGGAGGATTTCTTCCACCCTTTTTTCAGTGAGAAGAACTTCACTTATGATGTCTTCCATGGTGAGTTTGCGTGTTTCAAGTTGGCTTTATCATTTAAACTGAGGGTAATATTTTTGTATGTCAAGTCATTTCTAAAAAAAGATCGTTAAATAATAAATCTGCGTCAAAATTAATACTATTCAAAATTGACATATTCGTTTTTTCTTATTAATATTTGCACTACTTTATATGGAGGATTTTAAAATGGCAAAGATGTATTATGAAAATGATGCCGACTTATCAGTTTTGCAGGGAAAGACTCTCGCGATTATCGGCTATGGCAGCCAGGGGCATGCACAGGGTCAAAATCTGAGAGACAGCGGTTTGAGCGTCATAATTGCTGAACTTGAAGGAAGTGATAACTGGAAACTGGCAAAAGAGCACGGTTTCAGCCCTGTTTCAGCAGAAGTTGCAGCTAAAAATGGGGATTTTATCCACATCCTTGTCCCGGATGAGGCGCAGTCATGGATCTATAACAGTTTTATAAAAGATAATCTGGCGCCGGGCAACAGTCTGGTCTTTTCCCACGGTTTCAATATTCACTATGATCAGATAATCCCGCCCTCTGATGTGGATGTTATCATGGTAGCCCCGAAAGGTCCTGGACATCTTGTCCGCAGAATGTACACAGAGGGAAAAGGTGTACCAAGCCTCATAGCTATATACCAGGACGCCTCCGGGAACTCTAAAAAGAACGCCCTTGCCTATGCCAAGGGTATAGGCGCTACACGGGCCGGCGTACTCGAAACTGATTTCAAAGAGGAGACCGAAACAGACCTGTTCGGTGAGCAGGCAGTCTTATGCGGGGGCGCGACCGCGCTGATCCTTGCGGGTTTTGAGACCCTGATTGAGGCGGGCTACCAGCCGGAGATTGCTTATTTTGAAGTCATGCATGAACTCAAACTCATTGTAGACCTGCTGAATGAGGGCGGGATGGAGTACATGAGATACTCTATCAGTAATACAGCCGAATATGGAGACTATACCCGCGGCCCAAAAGTAATAGACGATCATGTCAAAGAAAACATGAAAAAGACGTTAAAGGAGATCCAAAACGGCGAATTCGCCCGTGAATGGATCCTTGAAAACCAAGCCAACAGGCCGGTCTACAATAAACTGAAAAAGATGGGGGCTGAACATCCTATCGAAAAAGTCGGGAAAGAGCTGCGGGCCATGATGAGCTGGCTAAAAAAGAGTTAAACTAATCTTAAACTAGTTCCCGGTGCAACGCCTGGAGACCCGGTGTTGCACCAATACACTTTATACGCGGGGGCGGGTCCCGGCCCTGCCCCTGTAAAAATAATCCCGGGATCTTATGTCGATCAATTCCCGGAATCAGCATTTATTGGCCTTTTTGCCGCCGTTGCCAGAACTATGGCCCCCAACCCAAACAGGACCACGATGAATCTCACGATCCACCCGAAGACAGGAATAAACCTCAATACCCTGATGATGAAAAGTCCAAGAGCGAAGGCACCGAACAAAAATGTTTTTTCATCGGTTTTTTTAGCCCGTATCAATATCAGCTTACCTATAAGCAGCCCGACGATTATTTCGCTGATATAAAGAGAGACAAGATATAGCATCATTGCGATCACACCAAGAGGTATTCCAATAATGGTAACCAACGCAATGGCAATACCTACCGGAGCGCCAAAAAACACAACAGCACCCCATCCCGCGCTGTGACCTGGTTTTTTTGCAATAATGGTCGCAGCAGAATTTACCTGCCTGGCTGCAATAAGTACGGCAACCAGGCCAACGATCAGCGCCATAAAAAAGCCGATTATCTTTCCTACCACTCCTCCTAAAATAATAAACGGAAAAATTGTCTTTATTTTCTTTTTGTACTCGGGCATAATGTGTTCGATATTTCCGATTACCTCGGTACCAGGATGGATATCCGCTTTGTTCTCGCTCACATAGGTGAGGTCGCCTTCTATACGAGCGTCACCTGTCAGCGTCAGAGTGTCTACAACGACTTTGATCTTTCCCATTATTCGGCTTTTAATTATCAGGTCGCCTGCACCACCAAAAACAGACCCCTCGACAGGACCATCAATAAAGACCCTGCTGGCTCCGAAGAGAAGGTCCCCGCCAATAAATATTTTTCTATTTAAAATTATCTCCCTGCCCGCGAACATTGCATCCCTGTTTATTTTTCCCTCCACGTTGATCGTCTCACCGGCAGCTTTTACTCCACCTCCGATATCTCCCAGGATGGTTATTTTCCTTCCTGCCACGATAACACTATCTCTAATATATCCATTTATAGTAATAGAATTACCGACGGCATAAAGGCTGCCATTCACCGTTCCATCAATAACAATGGTTTTACCTGCCAGATAAAGGTCCTCGTTTATCTCTTCCTCACCCCCGATTATCAGTGAGTCCCCTGTGCGTGCTGTTAAGGCGAAACACGCAAACGCGGATATAAACATCACACATGCGAGAATAACAATCTGCCGGATGATCCTGAGTGACGTCTGTAATATTTTAGAATTCATACACACCCCCTTTTAGCCTTTCATGTTAATTAGCAATCAAGACACATGTTTTTGCCTTTAAACAGATACCGGTTCCTGACTGCCCGCTATTGTCCAAGACCTATGAGGAATCTTTCAAAAGATACAGTACTTATTTCCTTTGGGCTTGTCTTAATCGTGAGGTCAAGAGCGGCAATTCTTGAATAAAGAGTACAGAGATTGTTTATGCTGATCTTTTTCAAGATCGCTTTTATCCTTTCGGTTTCTTTTTTCCTGAAATCAAGAGCCCGGCTTATCCTGGCATAATCATATCCGCTTTCCGATAACGCAAAAGCCCTGAGGAGTTTCTGCACTTCTCGCCCGCAAAAATAAAGGATCTTTACAAGATCTTCTCCATTATTAACAAGATAGCGAAATATCTCGAGTATATCCCTGGATTTTTTTATGAACAGGGCGTTGCAAAGGTCAAAAACGGTGAAACTGTAAAGCCTCGCCACAATATTTTTCGCTTTTTCAATTGTCAGGTCTTCTCCCCTGTCAAGATAATTAGCAATGCATTCTATCTGGTTGTTCAATTCATTAGTACTTGTACCTGAAAGCGCAATAATATATTTAACCGCATCCCTTTCAGCCTGAATACCCAGTTTTTTTAACTTTCCCGTTATCCACTGCTCACTTTCATTGTGAAACATAGGCCAAAAGACACAAACTCTTCCGGTTTTTTCAATCGAGCTCATTGTGCTTTTAGCCATGGATTTCTTATCTGAAATAAGTACCAGAATTGATTGCCTGTTGGGAGCCTCTGTGTAATTTAAAATTGGTTTTACATTTTTTAATCTATCAAAATCCCTGACTACAATCAGTTTGTCATCTGAAAAAAAAGAGAATGTGGCGAGGTTCTCAATAATATCCTCGGTAAGTGCCTTGTCTCCATAAAAAAAAGAAACATTTACGTTTCGGCTGTCTTCGGTTTTAAATACCTTTTTCTTCAAAAGCTGAATGAACTCGTCTTTCGCGCCTTTGTCCTCGCCAAGCAGCAGGTACACCGGAAATATTTTTCCCTCTTTGAACTCCTTGAACAGCCCGATTCTCGAAATCATATACAAAGTCCCTGTTTTTCAGCTATTTCTTACCTTGATAACTCTATTCCCAGCTTTTTAATCAGTTTGTACAAATTTGACCTCTCTACTTTTAATGCCTCGGCGGCCCGGGATATATTATACCCGTTTTCCCGGAAAGAAGTGGTGATAAACGCTTTTTCAAAACTTTCTTTTGCCTCTTTCAGGCTCATAGAATTACTGATAGAGACATTTTCTCCCGATCGAGGAATATGAGTTTTTACATCTTTTATCGTAATGGTGTCATTTCTTATCAGAATACTCAATCTTTCAATAAGGTTTTTTAACTCTCTTATGTTACCCGGCCAATTGTACATTTCAGTAAGAAATTGAAACGCATCTTCTTTTATAAACTTTCTTTTTTTATTATTTTCTCTGGCGGAATAATCCAGATAATATTCTATCAAGGGAGGGATGTCCTCTGTTCTTTCTCTCAAAGGCGGCAGATGTATCGGGATGACATTTAAACGATAGTAGAGATCTTCCCGGAACCTGCCTTTACTTATTTCTTCCTCGATGTCCTTGTTGGTCGCCGCTATTACTCTTACATCTATCTTGATCGGAGAGACTCCACCGACCCTTTCAAATTGCAACTCTTCGAGGACACGCAGTACTTTTGACTGAGCTTCCAGGCTCATGTCGGCAATTTCATCAAGAAATATTGTGCCCATGTGCGCCAGCTCGAATTTACCGATTTTATTTTTAACCGCCCCGGTAAACGCCCCTTTTTCATAACCGAAAAGTTCCGCTTCTATCAGCGTCTGCGGTATCGCCGCGCAGTTAACAGCCACAAAGGACTTATTTTTTCTTTTGCTTTTTTCATGGATCTTTCTCGCGATCACTTCTTTTCCTGTGCCGTTTTCCCCGGTGATCAAAATTCGAGAGTTGCTTTCGGCACAGCTTTCTAACACTGCTTCAAGATCAGTAAAAAATTTCGAACCCCCTTTGACCATAAAATAGTTTTTCTGATTTTTCGCTTTAAGCTCAACATTTTCACTTTTAAGCCCGCTGATCTTGACCCCGTGGTCAATTATTTTTAACACCCGATCCAGCGATAGAGGCTTCTCAATAAAATCAAACGCGCCGATTTTTGTAGCCTTTACTGCTATATCGATTGTACCATGCCCTGAAATTATTATTACCTGTATATTGCTGTATTCCTCTCGCACAAATTTCAGGACTTCCATACCCCCAATCTCAGGAAGCCAGAGGTCAAGCAGCATTACATCAAACGTTCTTTTCTCGAGCGCTTCAATAGCTTTTTTACCATCTTCCGCAAGACACACCTCATACCCCTCGTCTTCCAGTACATCCTTAAGGGTCTCCCTGATATTTTTCTCATCATCAACAACCAGAACACTATTCATGCCTTGCAAAACTCCATATAAAAAGTGGTATTTCCCGGGAAGCTTTCAAACCATATCCGGCCTTTATTGTCAAATACTATTTTTTCAACGATAGCCAGACCAAGCCCCGCGCCTTTTCCTTTTGTTGAAAAATAAGGATTGAATATTTTACCCATGATTTCGTCATCGATACCCGAGCCGTTGTCCTTGATTGAAATAGTGTAGAATCCCTTTCTGCCTTCACTCGGGTAACAGCTAATATCGATCCTCCCGTTATCCGGCAGCGCGTCAACACTGTTATATATAATATTTAATACTGCCCGTCTCACCTGATATCTGTCAACAAAAAGATACATTTCCTTCTGGTTATGATATAGGGAAAACTCGACATTTTTATACGCATTCTGAACAAAATTATAAATTTCATTAACCATGGTGATAATATCATACTTCTCCAATTTACTATCCGGAAAACGTGTAAATCTTGAAAACTCGTTAACCATCGAAGTAATGTTGTTTACTTCCGTGATTATCGTTTCGATACCTTTCGATAATATTATCCGAAACTTGTCGTCTCCCTCATAGAGCCTTAACATTCTTTCAGCCGAGAGTTTTATCGGCGTCAAAGGGTTCTTGATCTCATGCGCTATTTTCCTTGCAATATCCTGCCACGCGGCGCTCCGTTCCGAGTATTTTAAAAGCTTCTTATTTAAACGCAGCTCCTCGGTCATATTATTAAAAGAATCTATCAGCAAACTTAACTCATCTTTTGCATCCAATCGGATCCTGTAATCAAGGTCATCATTAGAGACTTTTTGAGTGGCTATCACGAGCTCTCTTATCGGCACGGTCACTTCTTTTGATATTATGAGGCTGAGATAAAAAGAAAGAAGCACAAAAGGTAATGTTACAAAAATAAAAAGTATAACAACAAACCCTTTAATCGGTTTTCGCATAATTTTCAGTCTTCTGTAATTTTGAAGCCCTTCGATAATTGACATAGTGTAATTACTTATGTCACTTGATATCATTCTAACCAGGGTAACTGAATCGGGGTTGTTCTCATTTCGCGCAGGGATGAGCAAGTATTCAATATTTTTAATGTTAACTTTTTTCCAGGTATCTTCAATTGTATCAGAAATAATCAAAGACCCTAATTCTTCTAAATCCGTATCAACCCGGTCATTTTCAACAAACATACTGTAAACTTTGTTCCCGCTGGTTTCTACAAAAAAAACAGCGTCAATATTTTGAAATTGTGCGTCCGCAATCCCACTTTCAGGACAATCCCTGCAAAGAGCCTCCCATTCCCTTTTAGATTCAGCTGATAATTTATCATAAAGCCTTTTCGAAATTTCCACAGCGTCCCGGAGTGCGGTATCAATGCCGCTGATAAACAGGAGATTTACGCTTTTTGAAATCCAGTTGTTTGAAACAACACTCAGGGGCATCAGCGGTATGGAAGCAATTATCAGGAAAAAAAATGTAAGCCGTATTCTGAACTTCGTACCTTCTTTTTTTTTCACCCTGTCAATTACAAGCTGGGCGATATTGAACAGGACCAGGAACAGCATAATAATCAGCAGTGAAAATATGGACCAAACCAGCAGCTTGCTTTTGTACAAGGCATTAAAGAGGGTAACTGTCTCAATTGTAAAACTGAAATAAATGATTGCTGAAAAATATATTAAAAAAATAATTATTAGGGTGATTAATAGTATATTTCCCCTTTTATACGGTTTCAATTTTTTCATGGTTTATGATTTTTCTAATGTAAAAACGTCTGTATTTATCCAGCCGCTCTGATAATTCCACGGGTCAAAAAAGATCAGGAAGATACCAAGAGGCGGGTAGAGTTTTATTGTTTCAATTTTAATCCTTGCCCTGAAAATAACCTTTTCCTTTTCATGATCAGGTTCTACCCTTATTGACAGGGGGCTTATTATTTCATTTATTTTTCCGATGATGTCTGAGGATTTATCAACATAGTATGTATTTTTATCATTGATGATAATAAAACTGTTTTCCCAAACATCATAGGATATTGTGAAGCTGTAAACCTTTTCTCCCTTTAAGTTTCTGCCCTGGGCGAAAAGGCTGTTGCTTCTTAATAATTGAAAGGTTACAAACATATTGGCAGTGATCCCGTTCTGAATCGCCTCAATTGTGTCGTAGGAGATATCTCCACTGATCGAAAGGTCTGACTGGAAAAGATCATCTTTGTAGATATTCTCATTAAAAATAACTGTTAACTTATTTGCATTTACGCTGGATGCGCTGAAAAGAACTAAAATAGATGATAATAAATACAAGTATAAACTTTTTTTCATTGATTAGTTCTTGGTGCCACTCCGTGTCTCACGGCTTAAAGTCGGACAAGCCCGACAACCCCGGGTCTCCCGGCGTTGCACAAATTCACTAAATTGAGCCGTTTTATCGCGACTAATTAGTTCTATTTAACTCTTTATATTCCATTAGCTACTAAAATTGAGCCGTTTCACCGCGACTAATACTAAAGTCACTTAAATAATTAAAAACACGAATTAAGCCGGGCAAGCCCGGCAACTCCGTGTGCTGCACGGCGTGGCACCAGGAACTAATTATTCATAAAAAGAAAATGTGTAGTAAAGAGACAATGATTCATCACCAAAATCAAACGACAGTTTCCTGTCATCCTCATGGGAAATGTATCTGCTGTTGTATTTATGTGCCGACTGAACAGCATCTATTACACTGTAAATTTTTACACCGAACTTGACTGTAAAATATGAGATAATTAAAACCTTTGTGCCCGGGTCGAATGCCGACCAGTTCATGTATATTGTTTGATCACCCTGGGAATATCTATTGTTAATATAGGAAATCAATAGTATGA
>DRHN01000372.1 GCA_011049595.1 Spirochaetota bacterium
AAGGAAAACAATGTTGATCCCGGAAGCAGCGAATACGCGTACCAGTTTATTTTACAGGCAAAAACTTACACTTTTTTTGATATAACCTGGAAACCGCTGCTGGTGGTGTTTGTCATAAATGCCGTTTTTCTGTCCCTGGCAAACTTTTACTACTCGCATAAGATAGTGGGACCGATATTCAGGTTAAACCATTTTTTTGACAAATTGATTAATAAAAAAGAAGTAGAACCCCTTACGTTTAGAAAAACCGACAAATACGAATATCACCATCTCGCTGAAAATATCAATAAGGCGTTGGAAATCAGGTTCAAAGACCCACATAAAGGTGATTTATAAATAAAATCCGGAATATCAGTTTAACTGGATGCTCCCGCAGGTTCGTAATCTTGACAGGAGGAGTAATGTCGGGAACCGCTTCGCAAAGCCCGGACGCATACCCTGTCCCGACATCCCCCTGCCTCTTCACAATAACCCGGTAATTGATGTTGATCGCATCGTCAGCCGCCCCATACCGGTTTGGAGTGAAGATATACTTCCTCACCCTCATAATAGCTCTTTTTGTACACTGTACTGATTATGAATTAACAATATACATCACTAATGGGAAAAATAAATAGGTCAAAGGTATGATTTTGTTTCGTATTTTTACAGGCAGGTGTAATGAAAAAGAAATGAGAAAAAAGTATTAGGACTTTACATGCATTAATACTTTTTCATTAGTAGGCAATCGACACCTGATCGACCCTAAGGGCATCGGACATTCAGGCACCAGCTATTGCGTCCAGCATCTGGAAAATAATTTTAATCACAATCTCCCGCCTGTCATCCCCTTTTAGCTCACTAAAAACACCTTTCTTTTTATAAAAATCCATTAGCGGGCCGAAAGTATCGTAAAAAACCTTTAACCGCTCCTTGATCGTTTCCTCATTATCATCATCCCGTTGATACACCTCGACATCTTCCGGGGGGGGATCAAAGTATATATTGTATATTTTACCATCGGTGGTCATCCTCCTCCCTGTGAGCCGTTTGATGATAATATCATCAGAGCATCTCAAATAAATTACGGCCTCGAGGTCCGTGACCTTATCGAGCATTTCAGCCTGGGCAATGGTCCTCGGAAACCCGTCAAAAAGATAACCTTTTTTACAGTCATCTTCCCGGATCCTTTTATTAATTATTTCAATTATGATGTCGTCCGGAAGCAGCCTGCCGCTGTCCATATAAGTTTTAGCGGTTTTACCCAGCTCTGTCCCTTTATGAACTTCTTCACGTAAAATGTCCCCTGTTGAAATGTGCGGTATGTCATATTTTTCGGAAATATCTCTCGCGTGCGTCCCTTTGCCAGCGCCCGGCGCCCCCATGATTATTATCTTCACCTTTTGCTCCTTTATATTTTTGTCGGTCTCACAATACCAAAAAATCACCTGAAGAGCAAGTAAGAAATTCTGTCAGCGACATTATGCCGTATCGCTATTAAAAATACCAGCTGATACAAAAAAAGGAAAAAAATTTATGCTATTGACAATTAATTAACTGTTGTCTATTGTTAAAATGTTAAAAGGAACAAAATCCACCGATACACAGGGGAACAAACATGAAAAAATACCTTTTTGTGACTTTTTTCTTCTACGTTTTCCTTCTTTCATTCAACCTTTTTCCGGCGGAAAAAAACGACCACCATTTGATCCTGGGTATCAAAATACCCGGACACGTTACTGTACGGAAGGTAAGCCCTCATGTCCCTATAGACGGACTTGGATACGGCGGCGGGATCGGGTTTCACGCTGAAGTCATACCTTTTCCGTTTATTGCGTTTGAATCAGGCTTCTATGTAAGGAGATTCAGCCTTGGCGGAGATGTTATATACAATGAGATGCAGGTCCCCGTCGTCGGTAAATTCCGTTACCCCTTCTCCGATACTTTCGCTCTTACAATCGGAGGGGGAATAACCTGGTGTTTTCCGTTCAGCGGACAGGTCGTGCAAACTGTCGGAGAACTTGACCCGGTTGTAATCCCTGATGATGACCTCACAAGAGCACTGGGGTTCCAGGCGAAAATTGGCTTCCAAATCCTGGTTGCAAATGAAGTATACGTAAACATCGATATAGGTGTTGAGCATGTCGGCAAAGTGATCGAAATAAAACAAACCGACCTTGTTTTCGCGATAGGTCTGGGCTACGGCCTATTTTAACTATTTTTTTTGGAGGAAATTATGAAAAAAATTATTTTAACAGCCCTTCTTTTAGTATCAGCGACTTTGATCAGCTGCTCAATAGAACCACCCCCTAATGTTAGCAGTATTACAGCCAATGTAGGTCTTCAACAAATTACTATTGTCCTCGAAGCCAATAACTATGTCACCCCCCAATCTAAAGTTAAATCAAAGATAACTCTAACACGGGGAAGCTTTACCGGTACCGTAATTAATTTCGAATTTGTTGGATTTTCCACACCTGCATCAACTTATACATTAGACAGTTTTGAACCGGCTATTCAGAGCGGGCAGACTTACTATTTTGCCTTTGAGCAGGGGGCTTTTGGAAATTACGGGGAATGGTACAGCCCAAGCGAAACCCGCGGTGAATCCGACCCGGGGGTATATATGTTAGAACTTTAATATTATGGCAACAGTATTTCCGTCAAAAGAATCCACTGGGATACTTCTCCCTATGTTCCTGGCAGCAATCCAGGTGAAATGGAAAAATATTACTTTTAACAATTTAAACCTTCCGATCGCGGGGAGCATCAAACTAAATAGATAAAAGGGGTACACATGTCAAAAAAAATATTTCTCGTCTTTACAATCATCTTCTTTATTTCCTACCCGTGGGCTTTTTCAGACATTCAGGATATCTCAGGCCGGGCTGATAAATTGAACGAGGAGGAAAATTATAAAGGGGAAAAAAACCTGTTGCTGGATTCGCTGGATACAGTCAGGGGAAATAGCGGCAAGGCGGAGCTATACTGGAGGCTGGCCAGGGCGGCCCTGAATCTTGGAGATGAAGCTGAAAAAAGCGGCGCCGGTCCGGAAATGCTTCTTGAAATATTTGAGGAAGGTGAAAGTTACGCCTCCAGGGCCATCGAGCTCGACCCGGACAATCACCTGGGTTATTTCTGGAAGTCAGCGAATCTCGGCCGGTGGGGGCAGATCAAAGGCGTGCTAAACGCGCTCAGGAAGGCGGATGAAATGAGAAAATTACTAACGACAGCGGTAGTCCTCAAACCGGACCACGCTGTTTCTTTTTATGTCCTCGGGCAGCTGTATGAACAGGTCCCGGGTTTTCCCATTTCCTTCGGCAATGTAGGTTATTCCGTATCTCTGGGCCGGAAAGCCATAGAACTTCACGAAGAGCAGTACAGAAACGGCATTGAGAAAAAATTCGATCACGATTATTACACCGAGCTTGCAAAACATCTTTATAAACGAAACTGGTCTATGTCGAGACGCAAAAAAGAACACAAAAAAATGACCGATAAATACAAAGCCGAAACCGGGATACTGAAAAAAAGTTTTTATTATGAAGGGACTATGAAAATAAAAAATATCACGGACCGGGAAGAGGCCCGGGATCTGCTGGAATGGGTAATAACCGGGCTCGAGGGGGTTTCCGGCAGGACAAAAGAGCAGAATGACGATTTAAAAGAAGCCAAAGAAACAATAGAAAGCTGGTAGCAGGCATCCGGATCAAGTCCTGGCAGCCGCTGCACCCACGGAGCTTGGCAGGGACTCAATCTCCCCTGTAGTACGGTATGCTTAACTCATCAGCATTTACAATGCCCGGGGCAGCTCTTGGCGGGTCGTCCCCCAGGAACGGATCGATATTCTGCGTTTTACGCCACGCGGGGTACCCTCTGAGGATCGCGGCTACATTACAGGCAGCCAGCACAGCCATACCCTCCCGTGTCCATCCGGTAGCTGAACCAATGTGGGGGACGATCACAGCGTTATCCAGCCCGGCAAGCCCCGGCGCCATATCCGGCTCTGCCTCGTACACATCCAGTCCGGTGCGGAAAGACGGATGATCCCGGCAGTGGGCAACCAGGGCTGCCTCGTCGACCACTTGTCCGCGGCTGACGTTTATGAGCACCGCGTCTTCTTTCATCAAATCCAGCCGGGCCGCGTTGATCAGATGAAAAGTGGTATTGTCAAGCACAGGGTGAAGGCTCACAACATCAGCCCTGGCCAGCACCTCATCCGCCGTGCCCGCGTAATCGCAGGCCACCGGCTTTTCACCGTGCTCCGTCAGAAACCGGCTGTAGTCTGAAATATATTTTTCAAGCGTTTCGTTCCGGCGGATATCATGGTAGATCAGGTCCATTTTGAATCCCTCCACCATAATTTTCCCGTAGACCGATCCGATCCGGCCGGCGCCAATCACACCGACGGTTTTACGGTACAGAAGTTTCCCCAGAAACATCGAAGGCTGCCAGCCCCGGTATTTCCCTCCCCGTGTAAATTTATCGGCTTCAATAACCCGCCGGGCTGCCGCCAAAGTCAGCGTGACTGCCATCTCGGCCGTTGTTTCAGTCAGCACGCCCGGGGTGTTCCCTACCGGTATACCACAGCTTGTAGCCGCTTCTACATCCACATTGTTGTAGCCGACAGCATAATTGCTGTAGACTTTAACACCCGCAATTTTTAACGCCGAGAAGATCTCTTCGTTCCAGGCTTCTGTCAGCTGCCCTATCACACCATCGCAATGATCACCGACTTCACTCCTGATTTCATCCCCGCTCATGACCTCCTGTGATGAGCATATTTCAACCCTGCAGCCGGCCTCTTCAAAAATCTCGAGCCAGCGCGCTCCCGGGAGCTCTCTGGTAACCAGCACCCGGTGCTCACCTGATGGATTAAATATTTTCCTCGTTTTATCGACCATAGGTCTCTCCGAAAATACTTGATAAAATTATTTGTAAAAGGTAAGAAATAAATATAATATAAAAAATTATATATATTTTACATTATGGGCAATTAAATCGATACCGGGCGCGTATGAAAAAAACTATAGCAATGATAGGTACCCTTGACACAAAAGGTGCAGAATACTCTTTTCTAAAAAGTCACATCGAGAAAAGAGGTTTTAAAACACTGACACTCGATACCGGTATTTTAAACAAGCCTTTATTTACCCCCGATATTACAGGAGAAGATATAGCAACGGCTGCCGGGGAGAATATCTGCGTGCTCAAGGCGCAAAAAGACCGGGGGAAAGCTGTAGCCGCAATGGGCAGGGGGGTTTCCGTTATACTGCCGAAACTGTACGCGGAAGGAAAGTTCGACGGGGTGATCGCCCTGGGAGGGGGCAGCGGGACTTCGATAGCCTGTGAGGGAATGCGCACTCTGCCGTATGGGGTCCCAAAAGTAATGGTTTCCACAGTTGCCGGAAGGGATGTTTCATCCTATGTAGGTGTAAAAGACATTACTATGGTCCCGAGCATCGTGGATATTTCAGGACTCAACAAAATAAGCCGTGAAGTCTTTGCCAGGGCTGCGGGAGCTGTCTGCGGGATGGTAAATGTAAGTGTCCGGGAAGTTGAGGACAGGCCCGTTATCGCGGCGACCATGTTCGGCAACACAACCCCGGCCGTGGAACACGCAAGGACAATAATTGAGAACTCCGGATACGAAGTTGTGGTCTTTCCATGTTCAGGGACAAGCGGTAAAATACTGGAGAGCCTTATCGAGTCGGACTATATTTCCGGTGTGCTTGATATTACAACGACAGAATGGGCTGACGAACTTGTGGGAGGAGTCCTGTCAGCCGGCAGGGAACGACTTGACGCTGCCTCGAAAAAAGGGATACCCCAGGTGGTTGTTCCGGGCTGCCTCGATATGGTAAACTTCTGGAAACCTGAAACTGTACCGCAAAAATTCAACGGAAGAAAGTTCTACAGGCACACACCGGACATAACCCTAATGAGGACTGACATAAAAGAAAATAAAGAGCTCGGCCGTATAATAGCTGAAAAATTGAACAAAAGCAGCGGCCCGTCCGCAGTTTTTCTTCCTTTACAAGGTCTCAGCATGATAGACGCGCCCGGCGGGCAGTTCTGGTGGCCCCAGGCTGACAGAGCGCTTTTTGACTCGCTGATCAAGAATTTGAGGAAAGACATCCCAGTGAGAAAAATGGACAATAATATAAATGACAATGATTTTTCCGGGAAATGCGCTGAAACACTGTTAAAAATGATGAAAAAATAACAGGGTTTATTCATGAAAAGCTTGATGTTTTACCGGTCCTGGGTGGGCGGCATATTTGTCAAGCCTTTTCAAAGGCGGCATACCCCCGGGCGGCGGTATTTCGACAGCGTCTCATTCCTCGGCGATCCTTTCCGGAACGTAGGGACCTAATTTACGCTTCCACCCGGTATAGTGCCTGGATTTAATAATACCAAGCACGGACAGTATCGCTCCAGCCCCTATCACTCCGATCGCCACACCTGTCCCTCTCGGTGCGCCGGCATTCAGGTCGCTTGTCAGAAGACGAATAGTCAGATATGTCCCCGCCCCCAGCATGGTAAAGGCACCCGCAAAATTTACGCCATTCCAGATCCTGTAAAGCTCATCGGCCCTTTCGTAAAGAAGAATTCTTTCATTTACAGGTATCTTATTTATGTTGACGTACGACGGCTTTGTCTTTAGTATTTTTTTCAGCTTTTCACTGGATCCTTCCTCAGTTACGAGCATTTCGATTTCGATATTTAACAGATCTGAAATACTTGTGTATATTGTATCCTCAATATCATCCAGATTTTCTGTTTTAGCCCTGGAGCTGCTCTCTACCAGGCTTGTGCTGACGTTTACTATCTTAAGAGTAACATAATAATAGGATCCAAGCTTCGCGAAGCTGCTGATCAGCATGTAATCTGCCGAAAGGTACTTTCCAGCCTCGAGAGCGCTGCCTACCTCGTCGCTAAGGTCGGACAACGCAAACCGCTGCTCGCTGAGAAGTTCATCCCTGACCTGCCTGTCGATAATGTTATATCTTTCGCTGCCAAGCTCAAAAACAGTGTCAAAAACAATACTGGTGAGGACCGAAGCCTCAGATTCAGAAACCCCCTCGGCCGGCACCACGTCCATGATGCCGAGGGTCGACAGGTCCTGTGAAAAAGCGATATTTGTAAAACAAAAAAACAAAACGCCAGCCATAAAAACCTTCAGTGCCTTCATCGTCAACTCCCTCATGCGGAAACGCTGCGTTTTTAAAAAAACCTAAAAAACAGCTTATTATATCGTTAACCATACAATAATCCGGTTTGGACGAAAGAAAAGCAAAAAATTATTATTCATTTTCCACAAAAACATATTTGCACTCGCAATCGCCCCTCATCATATCAACCGGGAGCTCGATCGAAAGTTTCGGGTTAAACGCCTGAGCGAGACCAAGGTCATAATAAGTAGCCAGGACACAGAATTCGGGCAGCTCTTCGGGTATCCCGATTTCTTTCCAGTATTTGATATAGGGGCAGATGTTTGTCCTGATCACGCACCTTTTATCCGTCGGTTCGTCCACTTTTACTTTAAAAAGATCAACATCGCTCATACTGCTGAAAAACTCGGCAAACGCTTTTGTCCCTCTTTCCTTGACGTTGTTATCTTTTAAATATTTCTTTCCCTGGTAAAGTCCGCCTTTTCTCGCAGCTTCTTTTACAGCCTCCCGCCCTTTGCCCCCGAACTCTTTGACCATTTCCTTGATCAAAAAACCCAGGTATATGGCCATGGTTTCCTTCAAACCTTCCATCTCCTGTTCAAGTGCACGGTCTTGCTTTTCCTTATGGTCTTTGCTCACTTTTACGGCTCCTTCCTGGCGCTTGATGTAATATTAAAGAGCAGAATAAAAGACAGGCTCTTATTCTGCTCTTTGTAATCTAAAACTTAACGAGATTTATTGCTGCTCCAAGGCCTGTATCACCATCTCAGGCAGCGGAATCTTATTGGCTATAGCCCATATTTCCTCAATGTTGTCTTTGGTCATAGGAAGTGCAGGCGTGATCGTAAAAAATGGGGCCTTTTTGTCGATAGCCGCGTACCCGACCAGAAGCCCGAGGTTCGCTCCAATGTGGTAGGGGTCGTCGGACGTAGTACCGATTATATTCCCATCCGTCAATATGTTAACCAGTGTCGGCGCGTCGATACCGAAAGCCGCGATCTTTATGTCGGGGCGGTTCATCTGTACAGCCGCATCCGCAGCGAAGGTCGCAGGTACCATCCAGACACCGTATGCTCTCTTGATATTCGGGTGCCTGAGGATCGCCGCGGACATCAAATCAAAAGCTTCAGACTCGACAGTGAAGCCGAGCTCCTCTACTATTTCAAGATAGGGATTATCTTCTATTGCCTTCTTGACCGCGGCATCTATTATGTTCACAACCCAGAAAGAGGCGTCAAAGAAAAAATAGGCTACCTCGGTTTTTTCCGTAATACCCTCCGCCAACATATCCACGGTAAACTTTCCCAGGTCCTCGGCCATTGCGCTTGCTATTCCGACGAAGTCCCTGCCGTGCTCATATCCCTGCGGGATATTTGACCAGATAACGAATTTCTTGCCCTGTTCCCCGACCGTCCTGAAAGACTCGGCTGAAGCGACAGCGTCAATAGGCGCCCCGATGATCACGTCCGCGCCCATTGTCAAAAGGTCCTCTACCCCGGCTTTCTCCTTCGCGACATCGAACTGCGGGTCGACCTCACCGATAAAATCAATTCCGAGATGGTCGAAAACATCCTGCATTCCTTTCAGCTGGGCAGTTGTGTAATCTCCGGCTGCTGCATCCATAACGAACCCTACTTTTGTATTTGTCGCCCTGATCCTCTCGACTTCACCAATAGTGAGGACAAGCTCCGTGTCCCAGGTGGGGTCCAAACCGTTCTCGGTTTTATAGTTGATTTCGCCCCTGTAGGGATCAAGCCCTTTTCTCATCTCGAAGATCCACGGATCGATCTGATCTTTATCCACTGCCACCTCTTCTACTTCTTCCACTTCTTCAACTATTTCTTCTTTTGGCGCTCTAATGATGAAAAAATAAACCAATATAACTGCTACTACCACCACGATAATTGGAATGAATATCCATTTCTTCATTTTTTTCTCCTTTAAAATTTTTTTAATATGGTTATCCTTTACCGCTTATTTTTTCCGCCGCACCACCTCCTTTCCCCCGGCGAATCGACATTGCCGGTATCCGTACCCGGCAACGAAGGCCATTCCGGTCAAGCGTAACAGTGTAAACTTTACTCCGGTCCGCTATAAATCGATTATATATTCATCTGCCCAGATACCCTGAAAATATGAAGGGTCAACCACATCGATATTTTCCTCCCGGTCCTCAAGCTGGGATTTCATTACATCACCATCAAAATCCCTCTTCATCTCATCTAGACTGTCCCACCAGTTTTCAGCGCAGCCCCCGAACGAAGAAGGCCCGAAGGGGGTATCATCAACGGAAAAACAGTGAGTGTACCACCTGATCCCCGGTACTATCATGCGCCCCTCTTCATCGATCACCCTGGCAGCGTGCTGATAGAACCAGTCTTTTAGATCCTTTTTTGACATATCCGGCGGTCTCTTGCAAATACCGGTCAGATGCGCCATGTTCTTTTTGTCAGGGATCCTGTCATACCCTTTCAACGAAACGATATTTTCTTCAAGCCAGGCTGCCTGAAAAAGTGCGGGGTCATCAAACCCGCGCTTTTTAATATCCCGTAGCTCGCTCTTCATGATATCCGTACGGTACGCCTCTTTCAGGGCGTCCAGCGAACCGAACCACAGCTCCTCAAAACCGTCAAAGGCGGGCTCTCCAAAGGGGGAAGGTTCCAGGGAAAAAAGAACGGTGTACCATTTTAATCCCGGCAGACGTTTCATTTTTTCGGCGTGCCCGAACCACCAGTCTTTCAACTCCTCTCTTGTTACATCCGCAGGGCACTTGATCGTGAACATCTGCTTGTAGTCTGCTTTGTTGTAGAGTTCATACATTCTAAATCACCTCCTCCGATAAAACCCATAAATTACGGCACATTTGTCGCGGTAAAACGGCTCAAGTGGTCGCTATAAAACAGCTCAAATTGGCCAGCCCGCGCTATAAAGGCGTTTTACAGCCTGTCCTGCTTCCGAGTTTAAGGCTTTTTATATAGCTCACATAATCCATACCCGGCGCCCCGTCATCCTCCGGTATGTTTAAAGGGTATTTCCCGTATTCATACGCGGTGTCAAATGAGGCTGTAATGTTCTCTGCAGGCGTGTCAGCCTGTATGTTTATACTGGCTGCAAATACATATCCCCCGCCCGGCGCGTACTCCCGGATCAGTTTTTTTACCCCGACGATATTTTCCTCCGGTGTACCGTTTGGAAGGAGAAGCTGCGTGTCGTGACCGCCGAGGAAAGCGATGTCATTTCCAAACTCCTTTTTCAGCTTCCAGGGTTCCATGCCTTTTGCCAGGGGCTGCAGGGGGTTGAGTATCTGAACACCTATCTCTATCAGATCAGGTATAAACTGGGTAATAGCGCCGCAGCTGTGGATCATGATCTTGGCCTCAGGCCGCAGGTGCTTTCTGATATTCTTAATCACCTCAGCCTGGTAGGGTCTGTAAAATTCCCTGTAATCTTCAACAGACATGAGACCGGACACCTGGGTCCCCAGATCGTCGTATATCATGGCGCAGTCAACGTACCGTCCTACACCTTCATAAAACTGACCCGTGAACGCAAGGTTGGCCTCCAGAAACTTCTCGGCCAGTGTATGATAAAACCCGGGCCTTATTTTCATGTCTATCAGCCATTTATCCATTCCGCTGTTAAAACCATACCCGTTGAAAGGATAATAGGCAAAAGGCGTGTCCCCGACAACAAAGTAGCCGGTTTCTTCGTGCAGGACTCTCGCCTTTTCAACAACTCCTTCCATGATGTCCGTATTCAGGTCGGGCCAGTAAGGGTATTCATCAATATCTTTCTGTGTCGTCATGTGGGCCATAGAGGGGTTCGTAAAATCGATCATGTCATGCTGCCCGACCGATTTTATCCTCATTCCGAAATAAAAGGGCCATACCTTTGTGTTTTCATCCTCCTGCACCACGTCGGTCGGAACATTGGCGTATAAATAGTGCATGTCCGAATGGAGCATTTCTATTACCCTGTCATCGGGCGCCGCGACAATATTTCCGACAAGCCCCCATTCCGGTTTCGCGTCCGTGATGCCTGCAAGCCTGTACAGGTCTGAAGCAGCGGTGCCGTTTGGCGGGACCTCATCGACAACAGTGGAGCTTGACCCCCCGAAGCAGACCGGGACCCTGTCCGGCTCTTTATGATTGCACACGGCGTAAACTCTTTCCCTTGAAGTCATCGAGTTTTCCCCTTTAAGGCTTCAACCACACGGCGCTTTCAAATTGACCGCGCGATCTTATCTCCGTCAAATACAGCTTCCCTCAATGTGCGCGGTTCGCCCGCATCCCCGACAACATGAGACACCACGCTGTGTTTGAAGAATCCTGACGCTGTTATAGGGAAAAAAGTGGTTGTTATCGGGGGCGGGGATGTAGGATGCGAAACAGCTGTCTTTTTAAGGAGAAGGAATAAAGAAGTGGAGATCGTGGAGAAACTCGGGAGTCTGATGGAGAAAGCGGAGATGAAATACCACACTATGGTCATGGAAAGGATGCTGGAGGAAGAGGGGATTGTTTTACACACATCCACGGAAGTGACAGATATAACAGAAGGCTCTGTAAAAGTAAAAACCGGGGATGGAAAAATATACGATCTGCCTGCCGATACGGTGGTTGTCGCTATCGGTATCAGAAAGGATCCCGGGTATGTTGAAAACCTCAAAAAAGCATGCGTGGTGTCTCATGTTGTCGGGGATGCGGGCGAACCGCGCACATTGAGGG
>DRHN01000373.1 GCA_011049595.1 Spirochaetota bacterium
ATTTCGAGCATAAAGGGTACCGTGCCGGAAAACTTTTCATTCAAAAGGCTCTCTGCTTTAATAATGGTCGAGGATTTTGGAAGCTGTCGTAGGTGTAGCCAAGCGTTGCAGCCCACACCATGTCTTCTTCAGCCCACTGGGAACCCGCCGTTACCGTCGTCCTAAAGTAGCCACACCCATTTCATTTATAGCGGTTTCTCCTTGATAACTGCCTGCCATAAGGTCTAAAATAGATGGATGATTTTTAATGTAAAGATCATTCCCATCCTTTTTTTAATCTTGGTCTCTCTCTGCTTAATAATATTCAAGTTCGAAAGGCCGCCGGAAAGTGAAGAGATTGTGAGCGGGGACTCACTCCTCCCAACATCCGCTCGTGACGTAATCATAATAACCGCAGATTTCTCGCGATTTCCCGGTGATGCTCTGGATCACAACAATCTGATAATAATCTCAGAAATCGATAAATCAATTCAAGAAATGGAAGGACTCAGGCGGCACAGCTCTCTCTTAAGCACTTCGGTTGTCAAAGCGCAGCATGATGAAATACTGATAATGCCTTTTATTCCCCTCGAATTGATCACTTCCTATGACAGTAAGGAAATACTGCAGTTAAAAAAACAGTATTTCGATTTCCCGGAGATATGGCCTTATGTGAGCTCGGATTTCACAGCATGTGTTTTTTATCTGGAACCCGGATTAACTTACCCTGAACATCTCATAGTCAGGCAGGTTGAAGAATTACAGGAAAAAATAGGAAAAAAATACGGAATCACATTTGAGTTTACCGGGCTCCGTCCTATCAAAGTATTTATCGAGAGATTTCTTAGCCGTGATATTCTGAAGATATTGCCTCTCCTCTTTCTTCTCATATCTGGGTTGTACTATATAGCTTTCAGAAATATAAGAGTATTAATGCTCGCCTGGTTCATCAAAGTACTGTCAACAGCATTCGCCTACGGCTGCTACCGCTTCTTTATGAAAGGTTCATCGCCTCTTATCATTTTAGTACCCGCCTTCAATTTCGGGCTTTTGAGTGACTATCTTATCCATATGTTCTATCACCTTCAGGGCAGAAGCGGTCTGCATTCGTGGCGCAGCGCGCGCAACTATTTGATCATTCCGCTTTCTCTCACAGCGGCTACATCCATAATCGGATTCTTAAGCTTAACATTATTGGGCGGCACCGGCCATATTCTACTATCTTTTTTGATCAGCATGAGTATCCTCCTTACCTACCTTCTTACTCTCTGGTGGCTGCCCTCGGTGACCTGGACTCGCCTGTCAACCTCAAATTCTAGGTCTTCAGCCCGTTCGATCCCTACTCGAATCAATCGCGCGCTTACGATACTCTTTGTGCAGATCTATAAAAACAGAATAATAGTATTTGCTCTTTGCATTGTCATTCTTATTATAGCGATCATATATCTACCCAATTTGGAATTGCAGCCTTATCCTTTACAACAGCTTCCAAAATCCTCGACCATTATTAAAGCAGAGAGCCTTTTGAATGAAAAGTTTTCCGGCACGGTACCCTTTATGCTCGAAATAGATGCAAAACAGGCCAGCTCATTTATATCGCGAAGAAATCTCAGGCTCCTCGAAGATATTCATCATGTTTTAAGACTCAACCGCGATATCGGGTTTCAGCACTCCGTATTGACGATCATCAAACGAATACATTATTACTTCAATAATTCCGATCCCCGCTATCTTGCCATACCGGATGAAGAAAATGAAGAGCTATTTACTTCGCTGATTGAACAGTATCTATTGTTCTACTCTGCCTCAGCGAGTCCTGAGGTCTACGAATCGCTTATTGACTCGAATTACAGAATTGCTTCGATTCAGGGAATTCTAAAATACGAAGGTACCGAATCGATCGGCAATTTCTTATCATCGCTTTCCCAAATAAGAGAGCTCCTTCCATCAAACTGGAGTGTCAACCTGTTCGGACCGCTCAACGAATTGGTTCAGAGAAAAAGAAAACTGGAGAATAACTGGTTCCTCTCATTCGGTATCGGTTCGATCCTTATATTTATCACTGTTCTGGTATTTTTTAAAAATATTAAAATGTCTCTTATCAGCCTGATTCCCTCATTTTCCATTCTATTGGTGGTCGCAGGTATTTCAGCGATTCTCAATATTAAAATCGATGAATACACCATCATCATTGTTGCCATAAGCACCGGCCTTACCATCGACTACACTATTCATATGCTCAACGCCATAAGGAATGTAAATCGAACATCACAGGCGCCTCCATCGTCTGGCGATTTCAAGAGAATAATAGGATATGGGTATACCCTGGTAAGGAACGGCGCTGCGCCCGTATTTTTAAGCTTCGTGACATCGATCCTGGCGTTTGCAGCGTTGTTTTTTTCTTCATTTCCCGGTGCGGTTCACTTAGCTTTCCTGCTCTCGGCAGCAATCGGCAGCGCGTTTTTTATCGGCGTGTTTCTCCTGCCCTTATTCTTTATACCTGGAAAAATAAAAAGAAAAAAAATGGAACCCTGAAGGAGGTCCAATATGTTTCTACGCCTAGCCGTATTTTGCTTTCTTTCCCTCAATGCTGCCTACTCTCTCGATGTAATGGAAATACTCGACCGTTCAGATGCGGCGATACATCCTCCAAATCTTCAGGGTTCCTTTACGATGACCCTGACCTCAAAGAGGGGAGATACAAGGGTTACAAAGGTGATCGCCTATCAGAAAAAGAAGGATGAAAACAGGGAGGACAGATTGTTTCTCTTTACATTTCCGCCTTCGGTTAAAGGGACCGGCCTGCTCGTACACTCCTACTTCGATCGCGGTACCGATAGGATGTGGATTTACCTTCCAGCCGTCGGAAAAATTAAACGGGTAAATTTGAGCGTTTCAGGGGGTGGATATTTTATGGGAAGTGATTTCACCTATAGTGACTTAATAAGCTCGAATCGAGAGGATTTCCGCTATGATTTGATCGGGGATGGGAAGGTTAACGGTCAGGATTGCTATGTGATCAGGCGGCAGGGAAAAACAAGGGGCTTACAGCGAAAGTACGGCTATTCCCGTGAAGAACATTTCATTCGGAAATCTGATTTTGTCCCGGTAAAGATTGTTTTTTATGACATGGCCGGTGATCTGCTGAAAGAGCTCTCCGTATTAAAAGTGCATCGCATGGGAACATACAGCTATCCTTCACAGGTCAGGATGGAAAATAAGCAGACGGGCCATAAATCGGAAATCGTATTCGAGGATCTCCAATCTCCTGACGATATCCCTGATGAGTATTTTACCCATCGATATCTACAGAATTATTGAGGATTGAGCTATGAAAAAGCTTGCTGTGTATATCATTCTTGCCCTTTACTGCCTTGCACCGGTTACGGCCATCGATTTTGGAGGAATCTTTGAGATCGATTACTACGGGCTTATCGATCCAACCACTTTCTACGAGAGTGAACGAATCCGGCTTACTCTCGCAACGGAGATAAGCGGTAGGAGCAAATCGAGATGGCTTGATTTTCATTTAAGCGGATTACTCTACGCTCAGCCGATCGGAGAGCCTGCGTTTGTAGAGCTGGAGCGAATTGTACGAGAAGCATACCTGGGTCTTCACTTCAGTATATTCGATATCAATATCGGGCAGAAGTTTGTTAACTGGGGAAAAGTAGATATCTTAAGTCCCTTGAATATCATCAATCATTCCGATACCACTGTGCTCAGCCTTGACAACATCCTTGAAGGGTCGCTGCCCGACCCTATGGTCCAGGTTCAGGTTTATCTTGCGGACAGTTTCAACCTTGAGATTGTCTATGTTCCCTTTTTGCAGCCGAACATTTATCCGGTGGAAGAAATCCTGATCAATGAATATCTTGAATTGGATATTCCACCTTTGAAAAAGAAAATCTTTGATTTAGATGCAGCCTTTATCAATACTGAAATTAAGCCCTTTTCCGAATTGGCTAATTCCATCCATATTGCGGCCAACTACACTTCTTACCTCTTCGATCTCATCGCTTCCTATTCCTGGTCCGTGGATCAAGCACTTGATTTTGATCTGTCAGGTATAGAAGAAGAGATTACCGAGTTTCCGGACAGGGATGAGCATCTGATTAGGGGAACTGCGTTTCCGGCCTACAACAGGATACATAATATCGGAGCCGGTGTGAGTTTCTATCTAAGAAATCTTTTAATAAGTGCGGATTCTGCGCTGAAAATAACCCGGGATTGGGACGGTTCCAGGATGGAGATCAAAAACAGCGAGCTGTTTTCCACCATCCAGGTGGAACGGATGTTCCTCAACCGGGTCCGCGTTCAGCTAAACCTCTTTCACAAGTATGTTTTCAATTATAGTGCGCAGTTGCAATCAACCTATGGTCCTTTTATGCGGGTCTATATCAACGCGGTTATCGATGATTATCTGCTGCAGAAGCCGCAATCCCAGGTCTACATTCTCGCTCATTTTGATACCCATTTCTTCCGCGAAAGGCTCCTGCTGGGAGGTAATTTTATATACGGTTATACAGAAAAGGCATATTACATCATTCCCCGGATTGCTTACAAGCTGAGTGATTACCTGTCAATATCCGCCGGAGCTGATATCTGGATCAAAGGAACGGCGGAAGGTCTTCTCGGCAGAAACGAAACGAGAGACAACTTTTTCATACGGATGCAGCTCGCCTGGTGATCAATCTGCCGATTTGACAGCAGTCAGGGTATCCGATTCTTTGGTTAATTTCAAAATGAGTTCACCTTGAATGGTCATAGTATTTCCACTGACGCTGTACGTTACGGAGTTTACTGGTCCGGGAAGCTCAAGGATATTTATGAGAACCGTTTCAAGTAGTGCTCCGGTGAATAACTGGCCGTAATAGTCCAGGCTGATGAGCGTTGCAGTTAAAGTATCTCTGTTTTTCTCCAGTGTGCCTTGAGCCACAGTATCCGGATCCGGCTCCGGAAGGTCGACTGTAACGACAAATTCGTCTCTTTCGAACTCGAGAGTTATCGTTGTGCCCGGTACTGTTGTGCTATCAACCCAGGTTCCTACATAGTCCGGTGTAAAGAGAAAGCATGAAGCCGCTGAGATTATAATTAAACCGGAGAGCGCATATAATAGTTTTTCTTTCATAATCGCCTCACAGGCGACAATATAGCACAAATTTTTAAAACTGGAAATACCGCTGTTAAGAAGAAAAATTATTCCATTGATTTATTGAAAGCTGGGAGCTATAATTAATTATATAGGCAAGTGGGGCATATGAAAAATTTT
Source organism: Spirochaetota bacterium (assembly GCA_011049595.1). Taxonomy (GTDB): domain Bacteria; phylum Spirochaetota; class B62-G9; order B62-G9; family DRHN01; genus DRHN01. Next base: position 5,252 of record DRHN01000373.1, read on the forward strand.
AGCTCTAATTCCATCCTCATGACCATTTTGCTTCTTGTGGGTACAGGAGCGGCTGCCCTGTTTCTTTCAGGCTGCCCTCCCGGGGTTGCCGGTGGTGCTGATACTACAACAGTTCCTGTCACAGGAGTAATTGTTCAAAAATCGAGAATATACATTCTGGCGGGAGGAACAAAACAACTCTCTGCAACAGTAGTGCCATCTTCTGCTACAAATACAAATTTTACCTGGTCTACTTCAGATGGAGCTGTAGCAACCGTATCAACCACGGGCCTGGTAACAGGTGTAGTTGAAGGTTCTGCTACGATAACTGCAACAACTGATGACGGTTCTTTCACCGATACCTGCCTGGTAACCGTACGTGATGTACGTTCGTTCCAGATTACGTTTGCTGCGAGCAGTATCCCTGTAATGTCTTTCGACTTTGAAACAGAAATCTTCTCATCAACATCAACAGCAGATACCATCATGAACAACAATTATCGTACCAATATATTTATTATGGATTCAGTCGATATTGAATTAGTAACGGACAACCTTGATAACTATCCAGAACCATATCATGTCTATAATGAGCTGAAATTCAATACCAAAAATGAAGTCTTTTCCACTTATATGGACGATTATATAGGTAGTAATTTTACAGTTGATGTTATAGCAGATATAGATCCAGCAAAGACCCATTACATAGCGTTTATATCATGGGATTCAACAGTATTCGGCAAAGGTGGCTTCCCGGGCGACGATGATCTCGATTTCGGAGACATGGATAATATCACTAACTACTATTTAAGTAGTTTGAATCCACTATTGGGGGGGAATCCTGATGCATTTTTAGTGGGATTATGCGTGGTTTCTAATGTACTTATGGGAGCTATGGTTACTCATTATAATGATGCACAAGGTCAAGATGACTGGGAATTCCTTTATAACTATACAGGCATTCTTACTAATACCGGTTACTGGATAGGCCAGCCGGCTGGACTCCAACTGGACCTTCACACATTTAATGAGGGAGATACTTTAATTATTACCGCCTTGAATCCTGGTTTTGTTGATTTTTCAGCATTTGCAGAAATATTCCAACATTTTTATTAATTCAGGCATCCACGTTCATAGAACCGGCAGCAACATGCTGTCCGCCGACCATGGCAGTAATGCGCAGCACACCGGCAACTTCCTTGAAGGCGCCTGCAGGACATCCGTTTCCTACAGGGCGGCTGCCGCTTCTACCGGGGCCGGCTCGGTTTCCCGGAACGGGTCGTCCTCCTGCTCCGGGTCGTGTTCCTGGTCCTCCGGCTTGTTCTTGAACCTGGGCTTTGACTCCACATGTTCGGCAATGACCTGCACCTTGGAATGGTTCTTGCCCTCCGGGTCGGCCCAGCGGTCCTGCTTGAGCCGCCCGACCATGCGAACACCGCGCCCCTTGCTGGGGTATGCCTTGCAAACCTCCGCCTGCCAGGCCCAGACCGTCACGTCAAAGAACGAGGGTATACTTGCTGGTGCTTTTATAGGTTGGCCTGTTCTGGGGAAAAAGTGAACTTCGCCAACGGGCCAGAATTTCTACAGTCGGCTTTAGCTTCCAAGAGATTAAAAAACCCCCGCGCCAGGCGCGGAGGTTTTTATTAGCTTAAAAAACTATACCGGCTTAGAGAGTAACAGATCCGGCCAGTTTCCAGCCGATCACGTCTGCTTCGGTCTGCTCGAAGGTAAAACCAACAGACAGAATGTCGTAGG
>DRHN01000374.1 GCA_011049595.1 Spirochaetota bacterium
CGGGCGCAAGCCCGGAAAGGGGGCTAAAAAAACAGGCATGTATATGAAGCTAATTATGTATCCCTCAATTATCGTATAATTCGTAATTAGTTGACTTTGAATAAGTTTATCAGTTCCAAAGAATAATTTTACCGGACACTACTGACATTACTTATCGAATGATATCCAAGGAGGGTAGAATGATATCGCAGAAGTATCTGAAAAGAACCTTTGTTGCATTTCTGGCTCTAACATTCCTCTTTTTCGCTGGGCTTTTGTATGTTTTCCTGCACAGCTACTACCTTTGCAGTTACAAAACAGTAAAAAGCTTTCGGGACCCGCGATGGCGTATATTTGATTTCAACAGCCGTCAGGCTTCCGAGGGTGAAATTTATAATGTGGCCGATGTCCCTGCCCTCAAAGATACCCGTCTTATAGGTAACCGTAAACTTCGGTTTGAATTTTCTCTACCCATCAAGGCAAAATCATGGGAGATACTATCCGCCTCTGATAGGAGCGTTATTTCACAGGGACGATATCCTGAAATCCAGTTTCCCGATGACCCTCTGGACGAGACGTTTATTTTTGTCCCTGAAGGAGTTACACTTCCGGCTGAAATATCAATCTTCATGCACTTCTGGCCGAAGGAAAATTTTAAAAAAGAGGGACTTTCATGGCCTGATAATTATTGGATAGAAAAGATATCAATCCCGGTCAGCATCAAGCCTCTCTATTCGGTTGATGAATGGGCAGGACTGCCCGATACTGATCCTGATATTATCGAAGCGCGCCGAATTTTAGGGAACACCATTGATATGAATGCCCCCACACTGACAAAAGTCGAGCAGGTGTATCGTTTTGTAATGGAAAATATGAATTTTGCCCATGAGACGCCCTCGGATGAAGTGCAGGACGCCTCCCCACTCGTAACATACAGATTACTAAATTCGGGGAAAGGAAAAGGATGGTGTGAAAATCATGCTATCGTCTATTACCTTTTCGCCAATGCCGCTGGTATAAAAACCCGCTTGATTGATCTTGCCGGCAAACTCGGTCCGCTGAAATTGACCGGTCATTACTTCTGTGAAAGCTGGATTCCCGAACAGAGCACATGGTGTTATGTCGATCCCGAATCCTATACAGCATACACGTATAATTCACAGGGACACCCCCTTAATACCCTTGACTTGAAAAAACTCATTGATCTCGATGTATTTGAAGGCATTACCGCGCTTACCTATGACCTTGACAGCAGCACCTACATCACGAAAAGTAACGCAGAAGCCCGTGATCATTTAAAAGAGAACTGGCTCCATATCCTTCTTGATGGCGATGTAGTCCTCGGCTATAAATTCGGTTACAGCAATAATAAGAGCTTTTCAAAAATAAAAAACTTCCTCGGTTATACCACCTTACTTTATGCACCCTTCGCACTGCCGAAACTGCATCGTGTCAAATACACTTTCCTTTATGGTTTCATAATAAGTATGGTGCTTTCCGCATTGGTGGGACTGGTGTTAGTGTTTGTAAAAAGGCAATGAAACAGGAGAATAATGATGAGATGTTGTTTATTCACTTTCGTCGTTTTTGCTTTCGGGGCTTCGACTGTCTTTGCTGCCAGCGAAGATGCGGTTTCGATTGGTTCAGGTAAACAACTTTTTATTGATTTTTCACTTGTGGAGTCACACACGAATGTGAAGCTTATTATGAACCCCCCTGTGAAGCGCGGCGTGGTTATGAAAGCTGATAAGCCCTGGGAGAACGTCCGCATAGGCTCGTACGGTGAAGTGATCGATGTTGATGGTTTGTACCGGATGTGGTATGAAGCCTCTGGC
>DRHN01000375.1 GCA_011049595.1 Spirochaetota bacterium
GGCCTTTGACAGTTTCGACCTTTTCGTCCAGACCGGCGTTTCTCATTATATCTATCATTACTTTCAGGGCGTAGTCGTCTCCCAGACTGTAAAGAAAAGTGACGGCCTCCGGTTTTGACTCCGCATCGCCCTCTCTCAGCACTTTGTACAAAAACTCGCTCAACCCCACATCATCTAACATTCGATTCCTTACGGCTATCGATTTTATAGTGGAGATGATCGACGGCTTTTTCAAAGGCTCGGATTTATTGAAAATACTTATAAGATCGTGGATGATATCAGTATTTGCCTTTTCCGACAAAAACCCGGCAACTCTTGAAAGTATTTCCGGGTCAGTGTCAAATATAAATCTGTTCATCACGGTCTTGATCAATTCACTGCCGAATGGCAGGTCAGAAGCTGTTAAAGCATCCATAGTGTTCAATAATATGTAAGGGCCATTGGTCTCTGTTAACAGCTTGATTATCGCCGGCTCAACCCTTTCCCACCTCAGCCACTTCAAAAGACGTACAGAGGCGATAGCGAGGATCTTACTTTTAACAGGAGGGGTCAGGCATTCAAAACACGCGGATTCGGTCCTCCCGGCATCCACATTTAAATAAGCGTAAAGCGCTGCCTCGGCCAGGCGGTACAGTTTAGCCTCTTTTGCCCAGGTAAAAATATCAATAATAACTTTGTCCTCTTGCACTGGAATAAACATTTTTGACAGGTAAAGATTTCTGATAAGCTTATACATTATCTGCCTTTTACCAAGCTTTGCTATTGACAGCTCACGGGAAACAAACGCCATTCCCGGACGTTTCGGGTCCTTGATAATATCCAGGAGAGCGTTGTATCCATCAAAATGCCTCACCTCAACCTTAACCGCAGAATGCTTTACGGCACGAATAAGCTCCTCTTCGCTGTAGTTGCCGCTGCCCTTTAAATAGTTCAGTATCGACTGTTTGAGATCCTCATCTCCGTAGTACTCCAGATATTCTTTTGACCTTGTGATGAGCCACCCCAGCTCATGCTGGTCGCTCACACCCCTTCTGCCTGACACGCTCAACTGTTCGTACAGGTCCAGTATCTGAGAAGTTATCTGTTTTTTCAATTGAGGTGAAAGCCTGGTCCTGGTTTTGTCGGGCCCTTCCCCCATACGTTCAATCGCGCGAATGGCCTCTTCTTCCAGCTCCGGAGCGCTCTCCGCGTTTTTCGCAAGATGCAGCACTATCTTGTCATACCTGGCCTTTTGCTTATCATCCGTACCGATCACCTTATAACAGGTTCTCCTAAGTTCCGGAGAGTTTTGCTCCAGAGACTCTAAAAATATTTCAAAAACTTTTGTACCGGAGAGAGAGCCTGCAAATAAAGTAAATAAAATACGGTTCTCTGCGGTCAGGCGGTTAGAAAAACCGGCTATTTTAGAAACAACCTTTTCTTTCAATTCCGGATTCTTTTCAGAAACCCGGATAAGCTCACTCATTTCCATGCTGTCAGATACAGCTTTGGAAACAATTTGATCAAGATCGGCTTTTTCATCGATCTCCAGAATTACACCCAGCGCGCACACTCTCGCCTCTGCGCTGATAGTCTGGGAGCTTGCGTAAGCGCGCGCAAGCGCTATTACTTCTGTTTTTTCCCGGGCCAGGCCGGATAAAGTCTTTAGAACCGCACATCGCACCCGCTCGCCCTTTGATGTCTTGAATAGATTTATAAGAGAGCGCTGATTATCCAAAAGCCCTATTTGACCTATCGCCTCGATCGCAGCACAGCTAATTTCTTGATCTTTGTGTGTAAAATGCCGTATGATATAGCCTGTACTTTGTTTATCTTTTAAATGCCCGAGGGCTGAAAGAGCGGATAAAACAACACGTTTATCCGAATGAAATATATCACTCCTGACAGGATCAAGATCTCTTGTGATCCCGAAAGCTTCGATAACCCTGTGGGCTGTTATCAACCCTTCGACCGGCAGCCTGCTTTCACCTGCTGCATCCGTTTCCTTAACAGTTGTATGTTCTTCAGCTGCCTCCGACAACACGCTGCACCTCCTGCTCTCATATTCCGGCTTTTATTACTTTAACCTTCATCGGCGATAGTATTTTTTTCCCTATCATGTAGCCCCTTGCGAGCCTGACAATACCTGCGTCACCTTCATCCCCGGTGATGACCTCAACCACCTGATGGATCGCGGGATCCACCTCATCAACAGGACCATCGATTATTTCTAGTCCGTACCCGTTCACAAGAAGCTCCAGTATATTCTCAACCAGCATTCTTACTTCGGTATTCGGGTTTTCACTACCGCATGCATGATCATATCGGGAGATAATTTGAATAATATCGTTAATTACCGCTTCTGTGCCTTTATTAAAGTCCTCGACATCATTTGCCCTTTGTGTCTCTTCGATATCGGAGAGCATTTCTCGAACTTCTTCAAGTTCCGCTCCGAGTTTTCTATTTTTCCCCTGTAATTCTTTTATTGACTTATCTTTTTTGTCTATCTGCTCATGTTTCTCCTCGAGAGCAGTCTTGGCGAGCATCAGCTCACCTATAGCTTTATCTGAAATTGTTTTATTCAATATATTAAAAAAATCGTCCATTTTTTCCCGTATTGTTTCATGACCCTTAATATGGTTTCGCTGTATTTTCCAGCCCAGCCACTTTTAATGGCCGGACTGCCCCCTCAATAAAGTATTTAACATGCTACTTTTTCTTCCCTGAACAGATCGTCGCAGGGAAAAGAATTATCCCGAGAGCTTTGTTTTTTTATTCGGAAAATCATATAAAATAAGCCTCTACGTACTTTTCGGTTCTTAACACCGGACAGAGACACAAAAACCCTTGGAATGTCCCTAAAATGACAGGCTTTTTCAAGTATCTTCAAAGCTGTTAGCTGAACATTTTCGTCTTCATCCCGTATAGCATCAAAAAGAAGCTTTTTTGTTCTTTCATCCCTGTACATCCCCAATGCAATCAGCACGCTTGTCCTCAATTGCGATGAGGATGAATATTTGAATCTGTTTTCAAGTTCTTCAAATTTCATCTTTTTTACAACCGGGTCCTTTTTTATGCTTGTATACAGCTCTTGACTTGAATCATTTACGCTTGTACGAGCAAAATCCAGGATAGTGCCGTAGGCTTCGACTATTTCTCTAAAACGTCCCGACGCCTTTACTGTATGGTTTATATCAGGATGATATCTCAATACCAGTCTTCGATAGGCA
>DRHN01000376.1 GCA_011049595.1 Spirochaetota bacterium
AAATCAGTGACTGCCTCATCAGCCCCAAAAAAATTACCGAGGCATTTCACCGCACCTGCCTCACTTATTATATGCTCACCGCCGGTCTCAAGCAGGCCGGAAGCCGCCTTTACATGCTCAAATATGACCGGTTTTCGGTTTTTGACATCAGGAACTTCAGGCATCACATTTTCACAGAACACCTCGGCAAGCATTTCAACCATGTTTATCCCGGTTGAATGATAAACAACAGTCGGAGTCTGGCTTGGCAGGCGGGCGTCGATCTCCAGAAGTTTCAGCCCATTTTTACTGTGAATCACTTCAATATCCATTATACCGCGCAAATCAAGGGCCCCGGCAATTTTAACTGATGTTTCCTTCAATTCCTCTTCCAGATCAGACGGCAGCCCTGAGGGCGCAGTGACTCTTTTACAATCATAGGTACTGTCCACTTCGATTTTTGTAACCTGGATACCCGAAAAATTACCCTTCCATCCGATAACCTCCAAAGAATATGAGGGTCCTTCAAGATATTCCTGTATTAACCAGCCGTTTCTCTTTTCGCGGATCTCCATTACAAAGGCATCCATGCCCTTTGCGTTCGTGATCTTTTTCACACCCCTGCTTCCGCTTGAAAACGACGGTTTGCATATTACAGGTAAGCCGCAGCCAGGCCATTTTTCAGGTACCGGAAGACCAAGCCCGGCAAACAGCTCGTTGGATCTATTCTTTGATTGAGATACCGCGTAAGAGGAGGGGTCATACGCAAAGGGTACACCTGCCTCCTTCGCAATTTTATTGATAACTGCGAGGGCGGTATTATCTTCCAGCGCGGGGATTATTAAATCCGCCTCCCCGAGTATCTTTGAAAACTTTTCTTCTTTTTTTAAGACATCGTACTGATAAACCTCATCAGCAAGACCGCAAGCCGGAACATCCGGCCTTTTATCGATAAGGACCACCTCCAATCCGGCTTTTTTAGCCAGATAGGCCGCCTCAATGCCCTGTAATTTCCCACCGATCAAAACCACTCTCATACAACCGTTTCGCATACATCATTTTTTTTGCCGGCTTTTTTCTTTTCCGTGCCTATCCACTGAAGATACTCCGATGCGCGGGCAATTTCCAGTCCCGACTCATCGATCACACGCAGCACGCCGTCAACCGTCCTGTTCCCTTCGTTTATGTCAAGGTCAATTTGAGATACACCGGACAAACCGCTAAAGGGGGGGATAAATGAAGTTATCACATTTGCTCCAGCGTCCAACCTTTTTTTTAGGTTTTTTACACCGTCTATATCGAGAGAGGCGGGTATCAACTTTTCCGGGAAAATAAGACGCATCACAGCTATTATTTGCAATTCCTGTAATCTGTCCGGTGAAAACCAGCCGGACATCGGCGTCCCTTTCTGCGGATTAAAGCTCATAACACGGACCTGCTGCGCCCCAATATCGTGCATATTATTCATCGACATAGCGATATCGTTCCCGCTCTCCCCCACACCCGTGAGTATTCCCTCTTCTATCAATAAACCGATTTTTTTCGCGTGCTGTTTGGCAAGAAACCTCCTGTCATAATCCTGCCCGGGGCGCAGCCTGGAAAACAATTCCCGGTTATGGGTCTCCTGGTAGCATGCGTACCAGTCCGCTCCGGCTCCGGACAAAACGGTTAAATATTCTTCGGGAAGGAGACCCGGGGAAATCATAATGGGCAAATTTGTGTTTGATTTTACCTGCGTAACAAGGGTTTCAAATTTTTTCAAACCTGACTCACACTTTAAAAAGAAAGAATCCTCCCCCATTGTGAGGTCTATGAGATGAACTCCTGAATCGGCCAGCCCGCATGCGGATTCCACTGCCTGGGCGACTGTTATTCGGTACCTCCTGCCTGCACTGTTTGAAGCCCGGTAGTAACAGAACACGCATTCATTTCGGCAATAGGTTGAAAAATACACAAAACCGTACAGGAATAATTTTTTGCCGAAATACCTTTGTCTTAAATCCCGGGCTGTAAGAAAAAGTGCGGATATTTCTTTTTTATCTCTCAGATCAAGGAGGAATTTGACTTCAGCCTCGGATAAAATTTGCTCGTTATATGCTTTGTCCAAAATCGCATCAATTTTTTTCATGATCATATTTCACGTTAAATTGTTTTTAATATTCTAACTTTAACACGGACCGACGATTTTAGAAACCACGATAATATTTTTTGTACGCAGGTATATCGTACTTTTATCACCGCTTCTACTCTTTAATACCCAACAGTGATTCCACCTTCCGCACAGCCTCGGAAGCGTTCTCCGCGTAAGCGTCAGCTCCGATCCTGTCCGCCCACCTCCGGGTAACAGGCGCCCCTCCTACTATCGTTTTAATTTTTTCCTTCATCCCCGATTTTTTCAGCTCGTCTTCCAGTTCTTTCTGATATTTCATGGTTGTAGTCAGCAGTGAGCTTGTCCCTATTACATCTGCATTTATCTCCTGCGCCTTTTCAATAAACTTTGCCGTTTCCACATCATGGCCAAGGTCCAGCACCTCAAAACCGTTTGCCTGAAGCATCGTGACAACCAGGATCTTGCCAATATCGTGAATGTCACCCCGAACAGTCCCTATGACTACAGCCCCTCTTTTTGCTTCTCTACCTTTCGGGAGAGCTGCCATGAGAATTCCACTCGCTTTTTTCATGACCTCGGCTGACTGTATCAGCTCAGGCAGAAAAACTTCTCCCCTTTCAAAGAGCTCTCCCACCATGGTTATACCGACACGAAAACCCTCGTTTATCATTTCAAGAGGGTCAATACCCTCTGACAGCGCACGCCTGGTGACTTCTTCCACCCCGTTATTATCGCTCTTCATTATTATGTCCTGAGCGTCCTTAAAAAGCTTTTCTTTGTCCATTTCCTTCCCCTCAGTTTGAAATAAAATTTAGAAATCCTGGTCCTTTTAATCGTACCTTGATCGCGATTATCACTGGAAAATCTATATTTGCCACCTTACCCCCACCTCGCATATTTCTCCACTTGCAACTACAGGGCGTGGTATTAAATGTTAAGCCTCACACCGTCCAGGTACTTCAGTGACCGTCCCACCCGCTTGATGTTCTGGTACCCCTCCCTTACCAGGCAGAGTCTTTCAAGACCAAAACCAAACCCCACCCAGGGATCAAATATCCCCCATCGCGTATCGAGCCGGTGCGGTCCGGTGACCCCGGACGCGACCTCCATCCCGGCTACAATGTCAATTGTCTTTCCGTAAACATCACACCGGTCGGGAACCAGCGAATAGTCATCAATACCGGCAGCCTTCATCACAAGGCCGGCCAGCTCCTCCAGCCGTTGGGGACACTTTTCCTCAGACAAGCCCAATTCAACAAGGTTCAGCATTGTAAATTCGCTCAAATGAGCGCTGCCTTCCGAATCTTTCCGGAAACAGGGGCCCACCTCGAATATCCGGATCGGTTTTTCCCACAAGCGGTTTAGCTGGTTTAAAAGAGAATAAAGGTTTGGCGCCAGCATCGGCCTCAGACACTGGTTACCGCTCACCCAGTAAACCTGCTTATAAAAGGGTGTGTCCTCTGTAACCGACATTCTGTCGAGAGAGCCCTTTGAAATGATTATCGGTGTAACAACCTGGACAAAACCTGCGTCAATCAGCGCCTTTACAAGCTCTGATTCCAGTTCGCACAGCACGGGACGCCGCCCCCGTCCTCGAAGTAAATTCAGCCGCTCTTTTCCCATTTTCACAAGCATTATTTCCTGCTCGCGAAAATCACCGTCTCTCTCTTTATTACTTGAAAAGGCGGCATTCTGAAGATTTAGCGGCGCGTTTAACTCCCTTAAACGTTGTTTTTGAGTTACAGTCCAGGTAATCATCCGATATTCACACCTCAGTAATTCTGTTGTTTCGGCAGCTCCGGTCAAGTGCTTACGGCCCGGCTGCTCGATATTCAAAAACCCTCCGTCAGACTGTTACCATCCGAACGCGCACCTTGGCGCATTAAAATCCTGCACTGATCCGTTTCTTGAATATATTAACCGAGTTAATCTCAATATCCAGCAATTTCGCAATTCGGAACTTTGCGTCAATTCCCTTGGCCACTCCGGGAACACAATTTACCCTTCCTAAATCCATATCTTCACGTATTTCACTCATTACAACAGGGTCGGATATATCAATTACTGATATTCCCAGCCTGGCAGCCACATACTTCTTGGCATCATCAATCTTCATTCCTCTGGACATCTGCATACGGGCCACCAGATCTCCGGCGCTCCGTATTCCGCCCATGCCAGAGGCAATGCCATGAGACACGGCCATGCCAAAGGGGTCTCCCACACCCACCTACAACCCGTCCAGACGGGTAATCTCCACCATGGCCTTCGAAGCCCTTGTCAAAGCATCCACAGGCGGTGAAAGTGTCAGCGGAACACCACCCACCCCCATTCCCATACACGCGTGAATGGGAATTTCGGCAATACCGGTGCACGCTTTTGTAAATGTAACAGCCCGTGTAATATTCCAGGGCAGCGACTTGCCTGTAACGATATTCACGGTCGGACCGAATATGCTCACTCCTGCTTTTTGTGCAAGTTCAAGCTGTCCATGCGCGTAGAGCCCGGCCAGTCTGATACCGTCATAATAAAGCTCACTATGCATCCCCAGCACGAATTCTCCCGCCATTCCCATCTGGATACACATCGCGGGATATTTTTCCCTCAATATTTCCACGGCCTTCAAAGCTGCGAGAAACTCCGCGTCACCGGCCGCGCCGGTAGTGTCAAAATTTATGCCGTCCGCTCCGGCTTCATACATCTGACTCCCGACATACACCATGTCCTTGACAGCGTATTCTATCTGTTTCTCGTACGATTCCCTGGCCTCGGCGATCTTTCCTTTCGGCAGCAGGTCCGCCGGATTTTCACACGGGCCGTCGGGCTGACTGTAAAGTCCAAGGTTCGGCATGGCCCCGTAAAATAAAGGAGATATTGTCATAAGCAGGGCCTGCTCAAGAATCGGCTGCTCGAAAACCACAATAGGCTTTACCGGTTTAAAGCTGTAATCAATGTGGCCAAGCTCAAGAGTGTCCGCCCCGATTAACCTTTCATAGATTTGCAGCGACTGTATCTTGCTTACCGATACATTGGCCCTCTTGAACTTTGTAGTACCGCTGTCATAACTGAGAATAACTTCATTTCCTCTTTCAACACCCACGCTTTTATCAGGACATTTAAATATCTCTAAAAGCCTGAACCGGTCATCCTCTGAAAGCGGAGAGATCTTTCCTCTTTCAGCTGCATCTTTGGTGCCCTCTTCAATATCATGTTTTATCTCATCTTCAGTAAGCTCAACCCTGAAGCCATCCCCCATTCTTGTCGCGTACTTTTGCACTTCATTGCCTCCTTAATATGAAGATCTCTCAAAATGTTCTTTGGTAAAGCATTTTAATTTCTTCCAGATCAAGAACACGCGGATTTCCCGGCAGATCCCCATCCTTAAACGCCCATTTTGCCAAACCAGGTATAACCTCTGGGTCTACCCCGTGTTCTGACAGTTTTGTCTTTATGCCGATACTTTTTGCCAGCTGTGAAACTGCTAAAGGGGCTTTTGTCGCTGCTTCCCTTTTGCTCAATCCTTCAACCTGTTCCCCCATCGCAACTGCTATGTCTACCATACGATCCATGACTGCTATTATATTGTAATCCATTAGAGGGGGCATCATAATACCCATCGCCGTTCCGTGTGGAATTCCACATTGAGAGCTCAGCTGGTGCCCGAGAGCATGAATTCCCCCGCAGCCGGTACTGCTAAAAGCCATGCCCGCTTCTAAACTTCCCATTGCCATTCCCTCTCTCGCTTCTTTATTTGAACCGTCGGCCACTGCCCGGCCAAGATATTTTACTATATACTTGATTGCCGATATTGCCAGCGCGTCGGTTTGAGGCATGGGCCAGGGTACACAATAAGCCTCAACAGCATGACTTAAGGCATCTAATCCGGTACCGGCTGTCATACCGGGCGGCATACTTGCCATCATCACGGGGTCTACCAGTGCTATTTTAGGAAGAAGTTTCCATCCGCCCGGTGCCATTTTGTAATTATCTTGGGTATTTGTTATAACGGACCACATCGTGACCTCACTCCCGGTACCTGCCGTTGTCGGTATTGTTATTAACGGAGGTATCTGATTTTTAAAAAGGTCTGCACCATTATAGTCCCGTATTGACCCCCCATTATTGACTAGGATTCCTATAGCTTTTGCACTGTCAATAGCACTTCCTCCTCCTATAGCTACAAGTACGTCCGCGCCCTCCTTTTTATATAGCTTTGCTCCTTTTTCCACCTGGATATCGGAAGGATTGGGGTCAACTTCCGCATAAATATAATAATCCACGTTTTCTTTATTTAAAGATTTTTGAATATCCTTGAACGCATCAAGACCGGCAACTACCTTATCAGTCACTATGAATGCCTTATTCCCCTTTAGGTCTTTAACACAATCTCCAGCTTGCAGAGAGACTCCTTCACCGAAGATTATTCTCTCTGGAAGGAAGAATTCACATTGCATCGTTTTTGCCCTCCTTTCTATTTAAAATTTTTGTTTTTGTTTACTAATATACTGGAAAAAGCCTGCAAAGGCTGGAAGGAGCACTCAGTAAAAAAAGCTCTCTCTGGGCTTGAGAACAACTTTTTTTAAAAAGTAAAAGACCTTTAATCGAAGCAATACAAACGGTATTCTCGACGTAAAATGATAAAGAGTTCTTTTTCAGCCCCCCAGATAAGCTTTTTTCACATGTTCGTTTTTCAACAGTTTTTCCGCAGGTCCTTCCAATGCGATTCGTCCGGTTTCAACCACATATCCCTGGTCCGCCAGCCTGAGAGCAAGAGACGCGTTCTGTTCGATGAGTACCACAGTATATCCCTCCTCCCTGCAGTGTACTATGATTTTAGCGATCTCTGCCACCATTATGGGTGCCAGTCCCAGAGAAGGCTCGTCCATGAGAATTATCTTGGGATTAGCCATCATTGCGCGTCCAATGGCCAACATCTGCTGCTCACCCCCGCTTAATGTTTTTGCAAGCTGGGACTGTCTTTCTTTCAGCACTGGAAAATGCTCAAACACTTCATCCATAATTTTTTTGATTTCTTTTTTATCTTTCTGCAAATAAGCGCCGGCGATGAGATTGTGTCTTACGGTCATCAATCCAAAAAGTCTTCTCCCTTCCGGTACATGAGCGATTCCCATTCCCACGATTTTGTGGGGGGAGGTTCCATCAATCCTTTTCCCGTCGAGCCGGATCTCACCGGATGTTATTTTCTTTAAACCGGAAATCGCTCTCAGCGTGGTGGTCTTCCCCGCCCCATTCGCACCGATTAATGTACTAATCATTCCCTTATCTGCCGAGAGGGATATACCTTTAACCGCTTCAACCTTGTCGTAATGAACCCTGATGTTTTCAACTTCCAGCAACATAATATTCGCCCCCCAAATAGGCTTCATGCACGTCAGGATTTTCTTTTATCTCATCGGGAGAACCCTCGGCGATCTTTTTACCAAAGTTAATAACGGTGATTTTCTCACAAAGTCCCATGACCATTTTCATGTCATGCTCGATCAGCAGGATAGTCATCCCCCTGTCGTGTATCTTGTTGATAATCTCCATCATTTCCCCAGTTTCCTCGTCATTCATTCCTGTCACCGGTTCATCCAGCATCAACAATATTGGATTGGCCGCCAGGGCGATACTGACTCCCAGGGCTCGCTGGTGTCCATGGGGCAAGTTCAGAGCGAGTTCATCTTTATATTCTAGCAGCCCCATGAATTCCAAAATTTCCAAGGCTTTTTCCTCACTACCCCTTTGTCTCTTTGCGGTGCCAGGGGTGTTAAATAGTGCTCCCCAAAAATTGGCCTTTGAGTACAGGTGACATCCAGCCAGCACATTTTTCAGAACACTAAAATTTTTAAACAGAGTGGTAGCTTGAAATGTTCGGACAAGTCCCATTTCAGTCATTTTATGAGGTTTGTGACCAGTAACGTCTTTACCATTGAATATTACCCTGCCACTAGTCGGGCGATGAACGCCGCTAATCACGTTATAGAGAGTCGATTTTCCGGCGCCGTTGGGTCCAATCAAACCCTTTATCTCTCCTTTGTCGACAACCAAATCCAGGTTGTCAATAGCCTTTAAACCGCCGAAATACCTGCTCACATTCTTGATTTCAAGTAGATGCATCCTCCTAATCCTCTTTGCCTACTTTTATAAATTTTCTCACCGATGAGCGGACTATCTGAGGTATGCTTTCCAGGCCACCAGGCAGAAAAAGGACGGTCAATATCAGGATAACGCCAAATATTACTACCCGGTAGAATCCAAAAGGAAAAAGCAAGGAATCTAAAATGGTCAGGACCAAAGCACCTATTACTGGTCCAACAACAGTTGCCATCCCTCCAACTATGACAAAAACAAGAGTAAATTCTGATACCCAAATATCGAAAGACCGCGGATATATAAAATTCTGATAGTGAGCAAAAAGAACACCACTTAAGCCAGCAAAGAAGCAAGCCACAGTAAAGCACAGGACTTTATATTTAAGTAGATGAATACCGACATGTTCAGCCAGAGTTTCGGATTCATGAATGCTCCAGAAGATCATGCCTATCCGAGACCGATTCAGCTTATAGATGATAAATACTGTAGCCACAGCAAATATAATTGCCAAGTAGTAGTAAGCGACTCTGGAAGAAAAATCTATGTATAAACCCAAGATGGAAAGCTTTGGGGGAAGGATGTCAAATAATCCATCCCAACCGCCGGTGAATCCCCTGAAGTATTCAGTAGCAAACGACATCTTTATGACCTCGCCCAGAGCCCAGCTAGCCATAAAGAAGTAGACTAATCTTGTCCTCATCACCGGGAAGCTTAGCACAGAGGCAATAATTGCTGCCGTCGTTGCGGCTATAGGCATAGTAGCCCAAAACGGCCAACCCAGTTTCAAGTACAGCAGAGCGGAGGTATAAGCCCCGATACCCATAAAACCGGCATGAGCAAAAGAAACATACCCCATGCTGCATAAAAGCCAGAGGCTGGTGGCCATCATAATGTTAATCGCAGCGAGTATGCTGATATGCAAAATATATTCACTCTGCCGAACGATTACCGGAAACAAAAAGACAAGAAGTAGGACAATTAACCAGCTGAGTAGTCTAAGTCTATTACCATTCATGAGAAAACAATCCTAAAGGTTTGAATATTAGTATTATAAAAATCGTCATAAAACCTATTATATAGGCAATCTCGGAGGATAGCAGGGTGCCAACGAAGCTGTCGATGAAACCAAGAATAAATCCCCCTAAAAGGGCACCGGGAACACTCCCCAGCCCTCCCAATATTACAATCATGAACGCCTTTACAGTCATTGGAAATCCCATTGTAGGGACGATAGACACCAACGTTCCCAACAAGCATCCGGCCAATGCTGCCAAGGCACTGCCAAAACCGAAAGCTATGTTGTGAATGCGGCCGGTGTTTATTCCCTGCAGAGAAGCAGTGTCAGGGTCTTCAGCAACAGCACGCATTGCTATCCCCGTCCTGGTCTTTTGCAGGAAAGTAAATACCCCCCATATTACAACGATAGCAAAGATAGAAATTACGGCTCTTTCCCAACTCAACCATGCCCCTAATATATTTACCCCGCCGGTAATGACACTGGGAATGCCCCTTGATACCGTGCCAAAGAATAGGAGGCCGCCACTTGATATGATAAAGACCAGCCCTATGGTAAGAGCCAAAGCCGGTAAGAGGCCCCTTGGCAACAGGGGACGTAAAAGGCCTCTCTGGAGTGCCATGCCAACGAGAAAAATAACCAAAGGGCTTATCACCAGCCCTGCCCAGTAAGGAAGACCCCAAATATTAAACCAGTAGAAAAGTAGATATGCACCGAGCATGAAGAGCTCACCGTGAGCGTACTGAACCACACGCATAATACCGAAAATCAGGGTCAGCCCAATTGCCACTAAGGCGTACATCAGGCCCAGGGTAATTCCAGTTATACCCATTTGTACAAAGAAATCCAGCTTCATATTTTTAACCTTTATTCAGTAACCAGGATACCCTTAACCGGCGGTGGGTGACTCGCAGATTGTTTTGTCAACCTATTGCCTTCGGGTATTTACCAGGAGGTAAAACTCCCCTGGTAAATACCCTCAAGATATCCGAAAAACCCTCAGCAAACAAGGCTTTTACGCCTCATCTAATACCCTGACGGTAACTTTGGAAACCTAAAATCGACAAGCTTAGCAGCCCCGTCTTTGAGAAGTGTTATAGGGCAGTGGTAAATAGACTGCCGCTTTACGCCATATATCTCTTCCCCGGCATATATGACCGTTCCGAGGAAGCTGTTCTCAAGCCTCGAATTCCCTAATGCTTCAGCCACAGCATGAGTATCCTCAACTGTGCCGGCAGTCTCCCAGGCCTGTTTTAGCGAGAATAGCCAGTGATAATAATTCCCGGCTAAAGCATTGAACACGCCATACCTTGCTTTCGCCTCATCCATCACATACGCTTGAAGGTCTGTTTGCGGCTCTTCCATGGTCACCGGGAGGACGACATCCGTAGCATATTCACCAGCTACCTCAAGAATTGTCCTTGTCTCCAGGGCAGCAGGGGAGTGTATTGGCCCGGTGAAGCCCATCTCCCGGGCTGCTTTCACCATATCGGCAGTTATTCCCGGAGGAACCGGGCTCATATCAAGCATGTCTGGCTTCATTGCCAGTGCTTTGGTTACTATGGGATAGAAATCGAGGGTCTCCCACGCGAAATACACTTTTCCCACGTCTTTTAGGCCGTGGTCCCTGCACAGCCACTGGTGTGCTTCATAACAGCTATATCCATCCTCATCGTCCGGGCCGATAAAAGCTGATGTTTTAATCTTTGGGTAGTTCTCTATCATCCAGGGATACGAAGCGTAGCCTGACTCAAGGTCTGACATTTCCGATCTGAAGCTGTAAAAGTAGTCAGAGCTGATCCGCTCTCTGTAACCCCAACAAGCCGCCTGTAGAACTACCTTGTTGGGATTGGTTACATCTTCAGTGCCTATCATAGTGGCTGCAGCTTGGGTCACTACATACTTTACCTTATCTACATGGATCATTCGAGTCGCGCCGGCCCTGGCATCAGGCACTGTATTCTTAGTGTCATAAACAATAATCTCGATCATATACGTCTCATCACCGATTTTGACCCCACCGTCAGTGTTAATGTGGTCGGCTGCCATACGATATGCCTGGTCAATACATACGCCCCAATAAGCCACCGGTCCCGATAGCGGCACATTGAGCCCAACCTTAATGATATTCCCTTTTTCTTCCGCACCAGGTGTTGCTTTTTCCGCTCCAGCAAAGATCCTCCCAGGTTTCATCAGTGCTCCACCAGCTAATACCGCACCGGCCACCGCTGTTGTTTTAGCACCGGTCTTTAAAAACTCCCTTCTTGTTAATTTCTTTTCTTTCTTACTCATAAAACCCCCTTAATTGAAAAAATTTAGATTTTATAAAACATTTTTGTAAATCTTCAGTACTCTTCCCTCCTACCCCAAAAATTAATTTTAATATTTTAACCTTTCAGTCTTTCATGGTTCTAACATGACTATGACATAGTAATTATATTTTACTGCTAAATTATAATTTTCAGCTTTCATTAAAAAGTTTACGGATATGAACATAAAGAGTTAAATAGAACTAATTAGTTACCATGTAGTAATAAAAAAGTCCGCCCTCCAACCGGGATTATGATATAATCTCGGAAACTATAATAAGAGGAGGACTGACCATGACAAACGCTATTATATGCGGAATGGATGCACATGACAACACTTTATCAAATCGAATTGGAGTGAATCGTGAAACTCCCGAAACAAAGACAGTAAAGAACACGCAGGACGGGAGACAGAAATTGTTTAAATATTTGTAACTATTCAGGTATGAAAGCAGCACAATAACCCAAAATCAAGTGGGAGGTGATCTCTCAGAGGTTTCTTCTGCTGAAGAATAATCTTGAGGAAAAATAGGTTTTCCAAGAAATACTTTTTCAATAGCATCGAGTGCATTAGCATGGTTTTTCTTAGCTGTGGAAATATATCCTCGGATTCTGCAAAAAGAACTTGCTCCTTTCAAACTTCTAAACGTTCCTGAGATTTTTTTTGCTGAACCTTCAAC
>DRHN01000377.1 GCA_011049595.1 Spirochaetota bacterium
AGAAAAATAGGGGTGAGTGTAGGAGGTTACAACCACAACAAGATATCCAGAATACTACGAAATCCAATGTTATATGGCGAAGCATTTACAACTCTACAAGGAAAGAAATACACATTTAATGCTGAGCCTGTAATAAGTAAAAAAGAGTGGGATTATATTCAGACAAAGCTAGATGAAGGAGCAAAAAGATATCCTGGCAAAGCAGGTCACAAACATGAACATCTGTTGGCTAATATATTATTTACAGACAAAGGTGAAAAGATGTATTGTCATTATCACCTAAAGGATGAGATTTCATACTACTACTCAAAGAAACAAAGTAAGTTTTTTAAGTCAAAGTTGATAGAAGAAAAACTGATAGAGGAACTGAAACGACAAAGAGAAATATACACTGAACAGGTGTATAAGTTGAGGGAAAAGAACAAAGAAGACGAACTTATACTCAAAGAGGAGTTGCTGCGACATGAAAAGAACATTGTAAAACTGAATACACAGACAAAGAAACTTATTGATCTTTACACTGAAGATATAATAGATAAAAAAGACCTGAAAGAAAGACTGTCATCGTTGGAAGTTCAGAAGAACCATTCAGAGTATGAGAAAAAAAACACTGAAGACAAACTCAAAGACCAGAAAAAGTATAACTTATACACTGTTTATATTTTATATCAGTTGTGTGAGTTGAATAGTATAAAGAGTTTTACAGAGAAGAAAATGTTGCTAATGTCATGTGTAGATAAGATAGTTTGGGATATAAGTAAGAAAGAAATAATAGAAATAGTAATAAGTCCGAAAGGGATAAATATATCAGACTATAATGGTATAATAAATGATTTTAAGAAGCTAATAACAGTATCATATGACAAAGACGATAAGTTGAAGAAGTTTGTAAATAGTCATAGAATGGTTTATCGTAAAAATAATAAGTCTAAAAATGGGACAGAATATTGCTAATATAGAATATAACCTTGTCCGAGGTATTAACAAATTGTAAAAAATTGTAAAAAAAGTACAGGATTTCAGTATGGGCAAAGTTGATCAGGCGGTCGATTGTGCGGTGTACAGAACTGCCCGGGCAGGACCTCGGTACCGAAGAGTGAATGGAATCTGCCAGGAAAAGGATTTTTAACACTCTTTGTGTGGATTTTGTCATAAATGCGGTGGAAATTCTTGTGCAGATCCTGTGAGAGAAGGCAGGTGAACCGATGGATAACCCGAGACCCCAAAAGCTGTCCCATGGTGAAATTACAGGGAAGATATTAAGCGCTTATAAGGATTATGATCTACAAAACAAAAAGCTCCTTGTTATAATACCGGACAACACAAGGAGCGCGCCGGTTGATATATTTTTTAAATTATTTTTCGAGTTGTTCGGGAAAGAGACAAAAAAACTCGACTACCTGGTCGCTCTTGGGACCCACCCTCTATTAAACGAGGAAGAAAAATTAAAAAGGGTTGGAATAAGCGAGCAGGAAAAGAAGCGGACCTACAGCAGTGTAAGGATAATGAACCACCGATGGGACAAAAAGGAGACTTTCACCCCGATCGGAACAATTGACTCCGATGAGATGCGTTGCCTGTCAGATGGCCTTCTTACGGAAAAAACGGACATATCTATAAACAGGATCGTATTTGAATATGACGCTCTGATAGTCCTCGGACCGGTTTTCCCCCATGAAGTAGCCGGTTTTTCAGGATCCAATAAATATCTATTTCCGGGGATATGCGGCTGGAACTTCACAGACAATACTCACTGGCTCGGCGCTTTGCGCACGAATTTAAAAACCATCGGGATCAAAGACACGCCCGTTAGAAGGCTTATAGACAGGGCAGCTGAGTTTGTGAACGTTCCGATGATCTACTTTAATCTTGTCGTTGACAGTGAAGGTATGAAAGGTCTTTTTGTAGGTGATGACAGCGGGGCCTGGTCTAAAGCTGTGGAGCTTTCATCGCGTATTAACATTAACTATGTTTCAAAACCGTTTAAAAAGATACTGTCAATAGCTTCGAAAAAATACGATGATCTGTGGACCGGGGCAAAAGCCTTTTATAAAATCGAGCCGGTGGTTGAAGACGGTGGAGAAATAATTGTTTACGCACCGCATATAGAACAATTTTCGATTACTCACGGGCACATTATAGAGCAGGTCGGATTTCACATAAAAGAATATTTTGTAAAAAATATGACCAAATATGCCGGGTTTCCGAAGGCTGTTCTTGCCCATGCTGCGCATGTTAAAGGAACCGGCTCGTTTATAAATGGCAGTGAAAAGCCGAGGATAAAAATAATTCTGTCAACAGGTATTTCTAAAGACAGGTGTGATGATGTAAATATAGCTTATATGGACCCTGATGGAATAAATCCCGATGAATGGGAAAAAAAGGAAGATGAAGGGATCGCGGTCGTGCATAATTCCGGCGAGGTTCTGTATAAAGTAAAATAGAGAAATAATTATTGTTAGCGCCTTAATGCCAATTTTCTTGCTTTTTGGCACAAACTTTAGTTAGCTGGAAAATATTCGAAAAATCAAGAATGTGGTTTGTCCACTTTAGGGAGGAATTGATGGAAAAAAAATCAATTTTACTGGGCTGGAGAGAATTCGTTCTGATATTTATGATACTGATAACCGTCGTAATGACAGGTTTTTTGATGGGATTTCTTAGACCGGCGCATATTCTTACTGTGCTGCGGATTTTTTCATATGTGTGCCTGGGTCTCTTTATAGCTATTGTAATAATTGCTGTTTTCAATCTTCGCAAACTGCGTGTAAATGTGATCCCTGAAAGGGGATTATATGCAGTCGTGAGGTACCCTTTTTATCTAAGCGGGATACTGTTTTTCTTTTTTATGTCATTGTGGGGCCAGCACTGGATCGTGCTGATCCTTTCCGGAGAAGCCATCGCCTGTATCTACCTGCTGATGTTTTTTGAAGACAGGCGGAATGCAGCAGACATCGGCGAGAGGTATGTAGAATATATGCGTTTGGTGCCCCGGGTAGATCCAGTCACAGGTTTTATTCGGTTTTCCCGGCGCCGGAAAAGATAAAACCCTGATAAATAAGGATTTTTCACAACAAATGGACAACAAAGGTTGGATAGAGGGAGAAAATTCAACTATAATTATTTTATGTTGGCGGCGGGGGCTTCAGTTATAGCCGTTTAACAGGAATAAATAGCAAGGCTTGTAAAAGGAGTGATCAAATGAAAGCTCTGGCAAAGTGGCTGTGTGCCATTGTGGTTGTGTTTTCTCTCACCGGATGTATTGAAAGCAAGATACTGATAAAAGTCAACACGGACGGAAGCGGTGAAATAGTGGAGACCTTTCTCATGAGCAAGGAAATGCTTCAGATGATGGCGGGACTGTCCGCGTTAGGAGAGGAAGGGGAGGAGCCTGAAATGCCTGACCTGCTCGACATGGACAAACTCAAAGAAAAAACCGGCACAATGGGGGAAGGTGTCACCTTCGCTTCAGCCGAAAAAGTATCGACCGATAAAGCCCAGGGTTACAAAGCAGTGTATCAATTTAGCGACATAAATAAAATAATGATAAATCAGAACCCGGATGAAAATGTACCCCAGCCGCCGGCTGAGGGAGAAGACGAGCCTGTTAAAGAGTTTATCACTTTCAAGTTTGCAAAAGGGACAAAGTCCAAGCCCGCTGTCCTCACAATCATCAACCCTCAGAAAGAATCCCGGCAGGAAGCCGTCGCTCCGGACAAGACCGCACCGATATCGGACCAGGAAGCTATGATGATGGATATCTTTAAAGAAACTTTCAGGGACATGAAAATAGACGTGGCAGTGGAAGTAAACGGTAAGATTGTGAAAACAAACGCCGAGCATGTCGACGGCCGGAGGGTCGTTCTTATGGAGCTTGATTTTTCAAAGATAGTCGAAAATGAAGAAGCCCTCAGGACACTTGCCATGTCGAAAAATGAATCCCTGGAAAACACAAAAGCTGTCATGGCAAAGATCCCCGGCATCAGGGTGGAGCTAAAAGACAAAGTAGAGGTGCAGTTTAAATAAAAGTTGCCGATTAATTTCTCCGTTGTTAACTTTACACTTTCGTATTACCTGAATATTGTACGACACTAATCCTTGTTCGCTTAATGAGATCAACTCAAATTTTTAAAAGGGGGATATATGCCTCACGTGCACATAAAAATGTATCCGGGAAGGACCGGGGAGCAAAAAAAGGCGCTTACCGACAGGATCGTAAAAGCAATGGATGAAACGATGGGGATCGAGCCAAAATGGATCTCTGTTTCCTACGAGGAAATAGGGCCTGAAGAATGGGACGAGTCGGTCGTAAAACCGGACATTGCTGAAAAAAAGGAATTTCTTTTTAAGCCACCTGAGTATGAATCAAAATATTTCAGCAATGATTAGAAAGCCTCTTATTTAAGTCCCACGATTTAAATAACCGGGAAACGGGGAAAAATAATGGATGTTAACAAGCTTGTCAACAGCGGTGTGGCGCAGATAGAACCATATGTTTTCGGGAAGCCGAAGGAAGATATTGAGCGCAAGTATAATATATCGGATACTGTAAAGATGAACTCCAACGAGAATCCATGGGGAGTGCCGGTTGCGGCCCTTGAACAGGCCGAAAAAATGCTTCCGCGTTCCAACGTTTACCCCGAAGCCTCCAACAGGATCCTGAGGGAAAAGGTCGCTGGGATATTCTCGGTCAAACCCGGAAATGTTTTTTTAGGCAGCGGCGCCGATGAGGTTATCTATTACCTGGCGATGGGTTTTTTAAATGACAACGATGAAATTGTTATACCCGGCGTCACCTTTCCAATATACGAAATAGCGGCAAAAATAATGAGAGCCAAAATCATCACAAGCTCGATGGACGGGTTCGGAATAGACCTCGACGACATGCTTAATAAAATCACAGAACGTACAAAGATGCTCGCGGTTTGTAACCCGAACAACCCGACAGGACTTGCGCTGGATAAAAATGAAATTTACAGTTTTATAGATAAAGTCCCCTCCGAGGTTTTGATAATAATGGACGAAGCCTACATGGAGTTTGCCGACCCTGGCAGGTTCCCCGATTCGATTGCGAAGTTCAAGGAAGGGCGGGAGAACCTCTTCGTGATCAGGACACTTTCAAAGGCGTACGGGCTGGCAGGATTCAGGGTTGGGTACGGAGTGGGTGACGAAAGAATTATAGAGATCCTCAACAGGATAAAGCTGCCTTTCAATATAAGCGTGGTTTCACAGTATGCCGCTTACGGTGCCATGAACGATAAAAAGTTTATAAAAAGCACAGTGGAAAACACGATAGCCGGGCGGGAGGCATTGTACAGTGCCCTTGAAAGTATGGGCCTCAGTTATTTAAAATCCAGCACCAATTTTATACTCATCGATGTGGCGTACGATTGTGAAGTTGTGACAGAAGCTCTGATGAAAAAGGGCGTGATCGTGAGAAGCGCCAAAAACTACGGAGCACCTACATCTATAAGGGTAACCATAGGGACAAAGGAACAGAACTCCAGGTTTGTGAGATGCCTCGCGGATGTGCTGAAAGAGATAGGCGGGGCTTGAAATTTTGCATAAAATAGTACATTTACAGGATAATTTTTATGGATTTTCTTGAAGTCATCAGGCGTTTTGACACAGGCCCCATAGTGTCCGAGAAGGATTATGACAGCAGCCTGTTCAATTTAGCCCGCGGCCTGAAAGAGGAATTTAACATAAAATACACGCC
>DRHN01000378.1 GCA_011049595.1 Spirochaetota bacterium
ATTACTGTTAATAATTTTTTTAATTGTCCGATATTTCTAACGGATGTATTGTGGCTAATGTTCACACAGAAAAAGGGGCAGGCATAATTTGCCTGCCCCTTTTGCGTTAAACTATTTCAGCCCTGTGTGACCGAACCCGCCGTCAGCTCTCCCGGTAAGATCCAATTCACTTTTTTCGGACGCTTCGATGATTTGTGTCTTTTCGACTTTGGAAATCACCATCTGCGCGATACGCATCCCGTTCTTTACAGTAAACTGTTTTTTTCCATGATTGATCAGAATAACTTTTATCTCACCTCGGTAATCTGAATCAACCGTACCGGGTGTATTCAGTACGGTAATGCCGTGCTTTACGGCGAGCCCGCTCCTTGGTCTTATCTGGGCTTCGAGCCCTTCAGACAATGATATGATTATTCCGGTTGGAACACAGCTGTATTCACCAGGCATTAGAGTCACCGGATGTTCGAGTGACGCGTAAAGGTCGATACCGCTTGCCCCCTTTGACATATACTTCGGCATCGGATTTTCTTTATTCGTTCTGTAAATCATTATTGACATGGCATTCCGGTACTCAAATCAATTTTACGGCACATTTTCCCGGATCGACGCTGCGGGTATCCCTTTAACAGGCATTCCTTTAAAATGAAAACTGATATTTTTCAAGATATTTCTCGTGACCGTCCGGTCCTATGCTTGCAAAACTGAAAGTTCCTCCGTTAAAAATATTACTGGTTATCTCATTCAAATCCTCCAGGCTGACACTTTCAACTTTTCTTAAAGTTTCATCATATGGGATCAGCCTGCCGTAAACAACGCCCTGGACCGCCATTTTTACCATTTTCCACTCTATATTATCTTTTGATAAAATATAGTAACCTTTATACCTGCTTTTTGCCCTTTCAAGCTCATCTTTTTTTATGTCACCTCTTTTGATCATTTTAAGTTCTTTATCTATCGATTCCAGAACAAAAGGCAAATTCTCCACACTTGTAGAAAAACTCACTGTGAATTCACCAACATCGGTGTAGCATGTCGAGGAGGAAGAAATTGAATAACAACGGCCCTGTTTTTCTCTTACTTTTTGAAAAAGCCTGGAACTTATACTGCCGCCCACAATCATATTGAGCAAAGCCAACCCGAACCTTTCTTCATCTTTATAGCTGTAGCCCTCCCTGCCGCAGACAAAATGAACCTGTTCGGTGTTCCTGTTTAAAATACGGTTGCCCGGAGTCGACCGTGGCTTTTCTCTTGGGTTCCGGATGTGCTTTTCTGATACTGTCCCTTCATTGCGTTTGAAATGTTTTTCAATCTCATTCCGCAGCTCATGCTCATTGCATTTCCCTGCCGCGGAGATGACAACCGGCCCCGAAAAATAATTCAATCTATAGAATTTCTTTACGTCAGCTGCTGTAGCGTTCTGAATCCCCTCTTTTTCTCCGATTACGGGCAACCCAAAAGACATGTTCGACCAGTGCTTTCTGGAAAACAGCTCAAAAACATAGTCATCGTGATCATCCATAAACATGTCGATTTCATCGAGTATTACCATGCGCTCTTTTTCAAACTCTTTTTTCTTAAATTGAGAATTGAAATACATATCGGCTATTATATCCACAGCCTTCCGGTAGTGATCAGCAGCTATATTTACATAATAATATGTATTTTCCTTTCCAGTGGCGCCGTTGATCTCCCCGCCCACACTATCTATCTCAAGGGCGATATCGTAATAGCTCCTCCTTTTGGTGCCTTTAAAAAGCATATGCTCGGCAAAGTGTGTAAACCCGTGTTCAAACTCTTTCTCGTCCCTTGAGCCAAGGTCCAGCCAAAGACCGAAAGAAAAAGCATCACTTGTCTCTACAGGGTCTATCATCAAAGTTATATTATTGGTAATTTCTATCTTCTTTTGCATGTTATTTTAAAATTTTTGAAATAGGATCATCTTACCCGGATTAATAATGTTTATGATAAAGTTCTCCGATAACAGGGTCAAGTAATTTATGAAAAGTGTAACGTTGATAACGCCTGGTATCTTCCCTGCGCTACCGGGATTCTAATTAAAAAAATTAAAATAATTTTAATTACATCGGATAAATTCCCGGAGTGTGCTATAATATCAAATAGTGATAACAACCGGGGGGAAAAAATAATAATGTCTGAACACCTGAGTATTGTAGACCAGATGGACAATGAAATATTCTCGTTTACAGGCGGTAAACCTGCAGAAGTCAACGTAGAACAGCTGCATAAAGAAAGCCAGGAAAACCAGCGTCTGAATAATGGCGGTGGTGAAAATAACATCTTAGAGTTAAAATGGATCAGTAACATAAAAAAAAGACAGGAAGAGATACACAAAAGAAAAGAGCAAATGATCGAGGGAATTGATGAAATAGAAGAAATAGGCGATCTGACCGATTTAGAAAAGGATGGTATCATTCTAAGGCGGTAGATATTTGTTGTCTGTTTTATAAAAGCCTCTGTATATAATATAACCTGATACAACCCCGTTTTACAACAAACGTTTCTGCTGATATTCACCAGTATTTTATACCACAATAACATTTCCTTTCTTTACATATAACAAAATAATAATTATTTTTTTATATGAGACCTGCAATCAAAGGAGGAAATGTATGAGTTTTTTAAAGAGAATGGAAGGGATCATCAACAAAGGAATGACTACATCAAAAGTCGCTCTGGAAAAAGCAAAAGGGAAAACAAAGGAACTGGGCGAAAAGGGTACATTGAAGATCAAGATCATGCAGCTTGAAAAACAGGCTGGAAAGAACTGCGCGCAGCTTGGCTCAAAGGTGTACGAAATACTCATTAAAATGAACAAGAACACGGTTTCCAAGAGCACCCCTGAAATTAAACCCATTATTCAGGAAATATCACAAATTGAAAAGAAAATAGATGAAAACGAAGCATTACTCAAAAAGTTGTAATTAGTTCAAAGGCATCACTAAAAACTGATCTCACGTGCAAGGTTATATTATATGCAAAGAATATATCTCGATAACAACGCGACAACCATTGTCGATCCAAAAGTTAAAGAGGCAATGGAGCCGTTTATTTGCCAGATGTACGGAAATCCGAACTCGCTTCACAGTTTCGGGACCGAAACACATCCCTACATGAAGCTCGCATTTGACAGGCTTTACGCCGGTATAAATGCATCTGACGATGATGATATAATAATTACAAGCTGCGCGACAGAGGGTAACAATACTGTTTTGAAAGGGATTTACTACCAGATCATTAACGGCGGGAAAAAAAACCAGGTCATCACAACACAGGTCGAGCACCCGTGTGTGGCCCAGTCATGTAAATTTTTGGAAACCCTCGGCGCGGATGTGATCTACTTACCGGTTAACCGGGACGGTGTTGTCGACGCTGATTTTTTAGGAGAATATATCGATCCCGACCGGACCGCCCTGGTTTCCATCATGTGGGCTAACAACGAAACAGGTCTCATCTTTCCGATAAGAGAGCTTGCAGCCCTATGCCGTGAAAACGGGGTCCTCTTTCATACGGACGCTGTTCAGGCCATCGGAAAACTCAAAGTCGATGTTCACGAAGCACCTGTCGATTTTCTCACCTTCAGCGCCCATAAGTTCCACGGGATGAAGGGTGTAGGAGGTCTTTATATCAGGAACGGTGTCAAAATATCTCCGCTTCTGCACGGCGGCGAACAAATGGGGGGGAAGCGTGCAGGCACGGTCAACACTGCAGCCCTGATCGGCATGGGGCTCGCGATGGAACTCGCCTCGGAAAACCTGGAATACGAGATAAATGAAGTCAAGCGCCTCAGGGACAAGCTGGAAGATGCAATTCTAACCGTTAAAGGAACCGGGGTAATCGGTAATAGAGAGATAAGAACACCAAACACGATACTGGCGAGCATCAAGGGGGTTGAGGGAGAGGCCTTGATATGGGACCTTAATAAAAACGGGATCGCGGCTTCAACCGGGAGCGCCTGTGCCTCTGAATCACTCGAGTCAAACCCGACTTTCGTCGCCATGGGCATCGATAATGAACTTGCCCATACGGGTATACGGCTGAGCCTGTCAAGGTTCACTACAGAAAATGAGATCGATATTGTAATATCGATCCTAACAAAGTCAATAGAGCGTTTAAGAGAGATATCATTCAGCAGTATTTAAAAGTATACATTAAGCATTATAAATGATTCAGGGGGACAAACTATGGCTAAAACAGATCTTATAGGCGGATCACTCTGGGAGCAGTACTCCACTATAGTCAACGAACGGATGACAAACCCACGGTTCATGGGCGAAATCACCGACGATGAAGCCGGTGCCATGGGTGCCCGGCTTGTTGTGGCCGACTGGGGGGCCGAAGTATGCGGTGATGCTATCCGCCTGTTCTGGGCTGTTGACCCGGAAACCGATAAAATATTAATGGCAAAATACAAAACTTTTGGGTGCGGGACCGCCATCGCCTCAAGCGATGTTATGGCTGAAATGTGTATCGGCTGCACCGTAGACGAGGCATTGAAGCTGACGAATCTGGACGTGGAAAGGGCTCTCCGGGACAACGAAAACACGCCGGCGATACCGCCTCAAAAAATGCACTGCAGTGTCATGGCCTACGATGTAATAAAAAAAGCCGCTTCAATATACAAGGATGTGGATGTAGATTCCCTTGAGGAGGAGAACATTGTATGCGAATGCGCGAGAGTAACGCTGCGCACAATAAAAGACGTAATCAGGATAAACGACCTGGAAACTGTAGAGGAGATCACACATTACACAAAAGCAGGCGCATTCTGCAAATCGTGTATACGTCCTGGCGGTCATGAAAAAAGAAGACATTATCTTGTAGATATTTTGAACGAAGTAAGACAGGAAATGGAATCG
>DRHN01000379.1 GCA_011049595.1 Spirochaetota bacterium
GAAGGAAGTGTGACAGATTATGAGTGGGAAATTGATTACACATTTATGGACTATGATGAATCAACGGTATATTTCGCGCAGGCCGGGTATATCGATTTTACGGGGGCTGAAATAGCATTACCTGAAGACCCATTGCCTCAAAGCCTGAATCATACTGCTAAAAACAACGATGTTTGTTGGTACTCCAATCTTGATACAATGAGAATCTACAAAGAGCAGGTTTGGGATTACGACCCTGTTGAAATTCCGGAAATAACCCCTGATTTAATATTCCTGTACCATGATGCAGAGCTTGTGTGGGAAAATGATAAAATTACAGAAATAAAAACCTATTATTATTATCATGACGGCTACACATACGGTTATGATGATTACGACTATTATTATTACTCTGAATATTATTCGGATCTGTCCAGCATTCAGATGGAAAGATTCCCGTACTGGAAAACAGAATTTATATACGACAGCAGCGGAAACCTCGAGAGGATCTGCAGCGGTGCGTGGGATGGAGAAAGTGTGGATTATTCATATGTTAATGTTTATTCCGGTTATGACGAAAGCGGTAATCCCGTAAAGGAAACAGAATATTCAGGGATGGAATACCCGAGAGGTGAAGGTATAACGCAGTATCCTGAAAATATTGCTGTTGCTGAAGTAACCAGCATTGATTTCCGGAGCACTGAATACTGGCCTAGTTCAGAGGATTATTTTGTGATTTACTCTCCTGAAAAAGGATATTATGTATGGTACTCAGGTGACAGTATGATTGACCCGCAGCCTGCCTTTTTGACAGGGATTCAGGTGGATTTATCTGAGCCCCCCATTGAAGAGTTAACTGCCAATGCCATAAACGCACAGGATGATTTCTCCGCATCCGTATTACCGGATATGGGGTTAATTGAGATAACAAATGCTGCTCCGGGAAATGTTTATGATGCATACGCAATAACTTACAATTCTCTCGATATAAGCGTAAAAACCCATGGATACCCTGATGTATACATATCGAATTATTCATACGAATATGATGAATCGGGCAGGCTTGTGTCTGCTCCATACGATGAATTTTTTAGATTCGATGTTACCTATGATGATGAAAACAGCGTAAAAACACTCACATTTTATGATCCCGAAAATGAAGGCGCGTATGATGTAATCTTAACCTTTAATGTCCCGGCCGGATTACTCTTTGATACTGACGACCTCGTTGAATGGATAGACCCGATAGGGGACATGATAATAGAGACTTTATTGCCGTATTATATCATGACATTCCCCCCGCCGGAGCCGGAGATCTAAAAAAACCCCTATAACTTCAGGAACAATATATTTAAACTTTTGATAAAACCATCGGGGTTTCATGCAGCTCTTCTAATACGGCCATTTTTTCTGCACACATCCAAAGTTTAACCCCCCTCTCCATCATCAAACTTTTTTTAATTAATTATCATTTTTTTTTGCAATCCCGCTTTTTTTCGCTTAGACTTTTATTGTATTAAAAAAAAAATATCTTATTTTTAAGGAGGCTTCAAATGAAGAAGAAATTTTTTATCATCATTTTCATTTTTTCTCTACTACTTGTCATGTTGGGTGGGTGCGCTACTTTTGAAAAGGCCGATTTAAGCGGTCTTAGAGTAGTAGCCGTTGTTAGCGTCGTCGCCGACAGGAAAATAGACATGTCTGATTTTAAAGGTCTTGGTGCTATGGTCAGTAAACTGTCCCAGAGCAAAGATTTTAAGCTGGATGATGTTGTTAACCAAATAAGAAATGATGTATTCGAGGAGTACGCCCCATATCTCCCGTTTGAACTCATGAAAGAGAGAGACGTGCTCAATAATGAGATATACAGAAATTTCTATAACGAAATGGGCATCGATGCCAAGCGTTTAAGCTACACTACACCGAAAGGATATCAGATCATTTTAATGAACAAAAAGAATCATGCAAAGTTGTTTGAAGCTTTTCCCGAAGCCGGCGGGCTCATGTACCTGAGAGCTGATTACAAATTATCGAAGACCAAAGGTGGTTTGCTAGGCGGCGAAGCAAAAGTTTTATCCAGATATCATATAACAGTAGTAGACAGAACAGGCAAAAAGGTACTGGAGAGAACGAATTGGGCAGTTTCCGATGGTATCATTAAATTCGCATTTGGAGGTATTATGGACGCAAAACAAATCATGCCTCTTGTTATAATGTCCAGCGCTAAAGCGGCCGAAACCACTAAAAACTGGATCCAGAGGGAAATGGGTGAGTAGTAAAAAAGAAATAATTTGACAATCCCGGGTTTAACACGCGGGATTAATGAGCACTATTGCAGTTTAAGCAGCAGGGTCAGCTTTCCTACAGCCATGACCTAATAAACTACGCAAAACGGAGGCAAATCAGCTGTCTCCGTTTTGTTTATTTAGACCCCGGGCATCGATTTTTGTTGCAAAGATACGCGGTAAGATTAAAATAATAGCACTGTAATTGCCGCGCCCACTCGAGGAAGAAAACAAACGCAGGCACAGCCCACTCCTATAAAAAATTTTTGAAGGAATCTGCAACGATGAAAAAACGATTGCGGAAAATGATTTTAATATGTCCTTTTCTCGTAAGCCTCACTGCAATGTCAACAAAAGATTTAAAAGACACACAAATGGACCTTCCTGAAAAAAATGGACAGGGTGTGCAGATAGATATCGATCTTTCAACCGGGGACATACATGATAAAAAACCCGAAAAGATCGAATCACAGGACAGGGGTGAAGGAGAAACGGTGGGACCCGGCCTGGATATTCAGGAGATCCTGCAGCAAAACCAGGCATCCTACGAACACATAAAGAAACTTAAAGAAAAAATTGACAGTTTGAAAGCCGAAATAATCAGGATCAACAGCAGCAATCAAAGGCTTCAGATCAACTACAATACCGAAAAAAATCGTGCCCGCGAACTGGAATCTGAAATAATCAGGATAAAAAAATCTTACGAAAAAGCAGAATCAAAACCAGAACAGGAAGTCCTGACCCTGAACCTTGCAGATGAGGAGCACAGTGAAGATACCTTAAAAAAAGATGAGCCCGTAACATTTAACATTAGAGAAGAGAAAGATTACATCAAACTGCAAAACCGCTACGATGCCGCAAAAAACCGAGTCGTCGAAATGGAACTTGACGAAGACAAAGATTCCACAGCTTTGAAAAATGAATACGAAAGTGCAAAAAAACAGATCCATGAAATGGAGATAAAAATAATTGAATTAGAAAAATCGCACGAGGAAAACAGGAATAAATATGAACAGGCGATACTGTCCCTGAAGCAGATTATAGAGGGCAACAGTAAAATTACCAGCCGGTTATCAGGAACCGCCAGCCGGTTATCAGGGACCTCAAACAAGTTGTCGAGGCTTGCCGAAGATGAACAACTCGCCCTGAGGCAAGAACCGCCAGCCGGTTATCAGGAACCGCTAGCCGGTTATCAGGGACCGCCAGCCGGGGACCTCGCGTTTGCCGGGGAAATATTCTTTGAATCTGGAAAAACAGATATAAACCCGGCCGGTGAAGCTGTTCTTAAACAGCTCGGCAGCACACTCCTTAAAAACCCGGATAAAATTATCCGGATAGCGGGCCATACGGACAACGTCAAAATAGGGCCTGTCCTTCGAGCCAGGTATTTCACCAACTGGGACCTTGCTGCCAGAAGAGCTGCCGGCGTGGCACTGTATTTACAAAATGAAATCGGAATAGACCCTCACCGCATTACCGTTGTATCATATGCGCAGTTCCGCCCGGCAGTTTCCAACAGCACCGAGGAAGCTAGAGCGAGGAACAGGAGAGTTGAAATCTTCATTGGTTTTGGCGACAACTCAGACCACGATTAAGCCGGACAAGTCCGGAGGTAGCCCCAGGAACTAATTAAAAACAATAACCGGCCGCTGTTAATAAGTCCGGCTGCGGATCGCCGGCCCATGTTCAAAACAGCCACAGCTGCTCTTCACCCCCGAACAGCTTGTCAAGATCGGTGTGCAGTACCTCTGTAAAGCCCCTGGCAATTGGCTTGAGCTGTTTTTCCAGGTAGTGGCTGTAATCAACGGGCACGGTTTGCCTGCCCGCGGGTTGAGGCCCGTCCACGGTCCAGATATAATGGATCAGACCCCTCTGCTCTTCAGGGGCGAGCATAGCGGCAGCTTTTACATGGGGCGGTGTTGTGCGCGTGTAGTCTTTTACAGGTTTTCGCAGGGCTTTTACATAAACAAGCCTTTCATCCAGTTTTCCCCCGTATAGTCTCGCGACAATTTTGCTGATATACTCTTTTATTACACCCGTGTCCGTTCCGCGAAATACGAGCTCGAGCAGACCTATCTGAAATCCACGCGC
The DNA here is from genome assembly GCA_011049595.1 of Spirochaetota bacterium. GTDB lineage: Bacteria > Spirochaetota > B62-G9 > B62-G9 > DRHN01 > DRHN01. Next base: position 4,356 of record DRHN01000379.1, read on the forward strand.
TAATTCGGTCCAATCCCTCCTAACGGCTTCCATCCCTTTTATTTCTATCCTCCCCTCCTGCCCGTCAGGGAGGTCAAAACCTGCCAAGTCACCCACAGGTATTAGCAGGCCCGCATATCCTTTTGCCCGGCCGCGTGGACCGGATTTACCAACTACAGCCAAACTCCGGACCGGCGGTAAAAAAAACCTGTAGTATACTTTTTCAAATTCAAGCTCGAGAAAGGACTTCACATCAAAGGACTCCGTAATATAACTGTTAAGATCTTTATTGATC
>DRHN01000380.1 GCA_011049595.1 Spirochaetota bacterium
AACAAAATAATTTTTTTCCGCATAATATATCTCCGGTTGTAAAATATTTAACTTTACAATAACATGATCATTATATATGATAATGTCAACAATAAGAAACGGGAGCGTTAGATGAAGTTTTGGATAAAAATGATCGCCGGTCTGATAATGGGGATCATTGTCGGGACCTACATAGATCCGGGTTCAATTTCCCTGGAGCCCATGAGGATAACAGGGGTCATGTTTTTTAAACTCTTGAATTTTGCTGTTTTTCCGCTGCTTTTTGTCACGTCTGTCAGGAACATGCTGTACCTCAGGTCCAATAAAAGGCTTTTTCTCGTACTGCTGAAATCTCTCGGTTATTTCATACTTCTCACCGTTACCGGGTCTGCTATCGGCGTCGTGCTCGGCGGCCTGCTGCAGCCGGGTGTGGGTATAAACATAAAGGCCCTGGAATCACCCGCTGTTATTCAATACCCTGAAACTACGGCGTATATTTTGAAGGTGGTTCCTGAAAGTGTCATTGGGTTTTTAAAACCGGGCAATGCTGTTTTGGCTGTCCTTTTTGTGTCATTTCTGGTTGCCATGGGGCTGATACTCGCGAAGGAAGATGGAGATGATTTTCATGCGGTTTTAATAAGCATTGACAGAACTTTCCACCGGCTGAACCGGATGATACTGGAATTTCTTCCGATCGGTATATTCACCTATGTCGGGTACACGATGGGTATGGGGACTTTCGCGAATATAATGCCCTATTTAAAACTGGTGCTCACCATAATAGCGGGCTCGTTTATTCAGATATTTATTATTCAGGCTCTGCTTGTGTTTTTCATTTCAAAGCTCAGCCCCTTTAAGTTTATACACGCTGTTCTGCCTGCATGTATTCTCGCATATGTGTCCGGGAACAGGTATACGGCCTATCCGGCTCTTGTTGAAACCGTTGAAAACAATATGGGGGCCGATAGAGAGGTTTTTACCTTTGTAGCAGGGCTGGGCACAGCGCTCAGTTTTTCCGGAAGCGCGATCGCGGCAGGAGTTTCCATACTGTTTGTGGCGCAGGCTTACGGGCTTGATCTTTCAATATATCTCCGGATATTGATAGTTTTTTTTATCACGCTCGCGACATTGAAACTGGACGGGATAAAAGACGGCAGTATCGTTGTGCTTTCTATTATTATGGCGCAGGTTCTCAAGCTGCCCGCCGAAGGATATGCTCTTGTTCTGGCCATAGCGGGTGTTATTTATCAGATAGAATCTGTCACAAATATAACCGGGACAGCTGCTGTCTCATATATCATAGCTAATTCGGAAGACGCGGTTTCAAATGTTTTGGTTAAGGACTTTATTTGAAAAAGGATCAATCAATTAGGTATATTATTTGAGAAGGTCGATTAGGACAAGGATAAAAAAGTGCGTTATATTATCTAAGTAGGTAAAAACAGCTTATGAAGAAAAATTTACTTATTGTAGATGATGATTTTGATACCAGATTCATCCTCAAGAAAGTGCTTGAAAACGAGGGTTATGGCGTATCGCTCGCACAGAATGAAATTGAGACCTTTGAAGCACTCGCTCAAACCCCTATTAATTTGATCCTGCTCGATCTAAAACTCGGCAGCACAAGCGGTTTTGAAATATGTAAAAAAATAAAGAACAACATAAATTTTTCAGGTATACCGATCGTCTCTATCACCGTTTCCCAGCTGGAAGAGGACATGATAAAGGCTATCGAGTACGGTTTTGTGGATCTGATCGGGAAGCCGTTTAACAATAAAATACTGACTACAAAGATAGCGTCGATTATCCGGTTCAAGGAGGAAGAGGAGCAGCTCCGTAAAAGCAGAAAGGAATTGATCAGGCTCAACAGGTATACCTCGATCCAGAAAGACCTTCTCTCCCAGGAAGCGGAGTTTTCCCGCGATCTTAACCAGTTTTTGGATGCCGAATCCAAAAAAGAGTTTATCAGGGAAAGGTTTCCCGGTTTTCTCGGAGCAAGGCTTTTTACGATATTTTCTATTGACGAAAATAAAAGAGAGTTCAAGCTTTTTATATCAAATCATGAGGAGCTGCCTCACAACCTTGTCGTACCTGTGGACAGTGAAAGCATAATGTATGAGGTTTTGAGGTCAAAAAAATATTTGTTTTTACAGGATTTCAATGAAACGAGGTACAAAAAAAACAGGCGGGAGAAGTATTTAACGGATTATGTCTGCTGTGTACCCCTTATTTCAGGCCACAGGACGATCGGGGTATTGAATGTAAATGACCCGGATTCCTCCGACATTGACAGATTTGATTTCGAGGGCAGGATAATACGCACAGCCGGGCACCTTGCGGTGTCACTGCACAACACGATCCTTTATGAAAAGGTCAGGGACCTTTCAATGCGGGATTCTATGACCGGGCTGTTTAATTTCAGACACTTCCTCGATGCGCTCAGACATGAGATGGAGCGGGCGCAGCAAAACGAGGAGCATCTTTCATGTATCATGCTCGATATAGATAATTTTAAGGCTGTAAACGATAACTACGGGCACCAGGCCGGCGACCTGGTTTTAAAAGAGCTCGCACGCAGTGTCAGCATATCCGTGCGTTCATCAGATATTCCCGCCAGGTATGGAGGGGATGAGTTTGTGATCGTTCTTCCGAAGACCGATAAATCTCTCGCATTGAGACTTGCCCAGAGGCTGATGAGGCTGTTTTCCGGAAAATCGATCCGCATCCCTGACGGCAACAAGTCAATAAAAGTAACACTCAGTGTAGGTATAGCAGAGTTCCCGGGTGACACAGGCGATATGGACGAGTTGATGAAGATGGCGGACGAAGCGCTGTACAGGGCAAAGAGCACCGGGAAAAATAAGATAGTTGATTATTCTCAGGATTAGCGGCTTACATTCGAAAATCGTAAATTCCATGAAACACTTCAACTGCTGGGCCTGTTAGAAAGACCCTGCCTGTGTCTTTTTTCCACTCGATCTGCAATGCGCCCCCGCGCAGCTGAATATTTACACTTCGCTCACCAAGATCGTTGAGAACAGCCGCAACCGTGCTTGCGCACGCCCCCGTGCCGCACGCGAGAGTTTCTCCTGTGCCTCTTTCCCAGACTCTCATTTTGAGAGTTCGCCGGTCAAGCACTTCGATAAACTCTACGTTCGTTTTATTCGGGAAGATCGGGTGCTTCTCTATTTCAGGGCCATCGATCAGCACTTGACTGTCGGTTATCTTGTCTACAAATATGACAAAGTGAGGGTTTCCCATGCTTACAGCTGTCCCTTTATATCCCGTAACTTCGACACCGATCACCGGGTCCCGGTCGACAGATATCGGTATATCTCTACCGTTTAATATAGGTTTTCCCATATCAACTGAAAGCAATTTTGCCTCACCGGACGGGGTTTTTTCAACTATTGCAAGATCTTTATTATCAACGTGAGTCTCGATAGTAAAGGTTTCTTTTTTTAAGTATCCGTGGTCAAAAAGATATTTGCCGACACAGCGGATCGCGTTGCCGCACATCTCGGCTTCACTCCCGTCAGCGTTGAACATCTTCATTCTGTAGTCAGCGTTGTCGCTCGGCATGATCAACACAAGGCCGTCCCCGCCTACACTGAAATGTCTCGAAGAGATCGTTTTTGCGAGTTTATTAAAATCAACGTCGTACCCGTGCTTGATCGTGTCGATATATATGTAGTCGTTTCCGGCTCCGTGCATTTTAATGAATGCAATTTTCATATCAAAATCTCTCTTTAAAAATCTCCCTGGAAAAGAAAAATACTTTTTACCCGAACATCTGGTTGACCTGGAAAATGGGAAGCATTATGGCAAGGACCACGAACCCAACAAAAAGGCCAATGATCATTATGACTACAGGCTCGATAAGAGATGTAAGGGTTTTTATTCTTTCTTCTATTTCGACTTCAGCGTAGGCGCCTATTTTTTCAAGCACATCCGGGACCCTGTCACCCGCTTCACCTGCGTGGATCATCCCCAGTATCGAAGAGTTGAACACAATGCCGGACGCAAGGGCCCGGGACAACTTTTCGCCTTTTCTCACCATATCAATTGCGTTATTTAAAAGATCTTTAAAAACCACATTCCTGAATATTCCGAGCGTGTTTTCGAGGGATTCGATTATCCCGACACCATTATAAAGCATAAGGCTCATCGTGTATGAGAACCTGACGGTGAACGTACCGAGCACCAGGTTTTTGATTATTGGAAGTCTCAACACCAGCAGATCAAAATATTTTTTTCCCTTTTCATTTTTGTATACCCGGTTAAAAATAAATGCGAGGAGAGCCAGAAATAAAAGTATCGCCCACCAGGCTTTTGTCACTATATTTGATATGCCGATCAAAATGCGGGTAGGCAGAGGCAGGACCTGGCCGAATTCGACGAACATCTTGGCAAAAGTGGGGATCAAAAAAGAAACCAGAAAAACTATTATCAAAACCGCGAACACAAGCATCAAGGATGGGTAAGTTAATGACGCTCTCAGCTTGCTTTTAAGGGCCTGGCTTTTTTCATACATAGTGGAAAGTCTTTCAAAGACTACGTCCAGTTTTCCTGAAACTTCTCCGGCATGAAGTGTGCTGATATACATTTTATTGAAGTACTCGGGATGATCCGAAAAAGCCTGAGAAACACTCTTTCCTTCCTTTATTTTTTCTTTTATGCCGATCATCATCTTCTTGATCTCACTGTCCTCGGTCTGGTCGATCACACCCTCGATAGCGCTGTCAACGGGAAGGGAGGCGCTCAGCAAAAATGAGAGCTGTCGCGTTATCTGTGTGACTATATTTCTTTTCACTGTAAAGGAAAAAGAGAGGTTGAATTGTCTTTTTGATTTTGTCACCTCCTGGATGCTCTGCAGAAAGACTCCCTGGCCCTTTAATTTTTCCCTTGCGTTTTCAACCGAGGAGGCGTCAAGAAGGCCTTTGAGGTTTTTTCCTCTGGAATTTATTCCTCTGTATTCGTAGATTGCCATTATTCTCTAATCACCCTCAGGACTTCATCAAGCGAGGTTATTCCTTTGAGGACCTTATCGATACCGTCATCAAGCATAGTTTTCATACCGGCTTCGACACATTTTTTACGTATATAGGCCGCGTCACGTTTCTCGATGATCATTTTTCTTACAATATCGTTTACCTTGATCATCTCAAAAATGCCCTGTCTGTCAAAAAAACCGGTATTCTGGCATTTGGGGCAGCCTGGAGAGCTATAGATCTTTTTGCCTTTAAAAGGCTTGGGATCGATGCCTTCGCTAAGCAAAACATCCTTATCGATTTTTTGCTCAATCATACAATGGGGGCAGAGCATTCTGATAAGCCTCTGGGAAAGAAAGCCGATAACAGTAGAGGCGATGAGGTAGGATTCAATTCCTATGTCAAGTAATCTTACAACACCGCTTGCAGCGTCATTTGTGTGGAGGGTCGAGAAGACGAGGTGCCCGGTCATCGCAGCCTGGGTAGCGATCTCGGCGGTTTCTCTGTCCCTTATCTCCCCGATCATGATTATTTCCGGGTCCTGTCTCAGGATAGACCGCAACCCGCTCGCGAAGGTCAGATTTATTTTCGGGTTTATCTGTATCTGGCTGACACCCGCGATCCTGTACTCAACAGGGTCCTCGATCGTTATGATATTTTTTTCAGGGGTGTTGATCTTTTTTATGCCTGCGTAAAGGGTTGTTGTTTTTCCGCTGCCGGTAGGGCCCGATACGAGTATTATCCCGTGGGGGATCTGCAGTATGTCCTGAAAATTCTTTAAAAGGTCTTTATTCATGCCCAGTTTTGAAAGATTGTATCTCTTTTCGTCTTTCACAAGAAGTCTCAATACAACCCTCTCGCCGACAACCGACGGGATTATGGAAACCCTTATGTCGACGTCCGTAGTGCCGTATTTGACTTTTATGCGGCCGTCCTGAGGCAATCGGTTTTCAGCAATATTGAGATGCGACATAATTTTTATTCGTGAAATAATCGCCTTCTGGTATCGCTTGGGTGGGGAAAGAACATTGTACAAAATACCGTCAACCCGGTGCCTGACTGTTATGCCCTCCTCTGATGGCTCGATGTGGATGTCGCTGGCCCTTTCTTTCAACGCTTCTGTAATAATCAGATTGACTAGTTTAATTATAGGGGCCTCGTTTGCGAGATCGAGGACGTCTTCGGCCGACTGGTCGACTTCCCCGAGGATCTGAATGTCGCCGCTATCCTCCTTTAGGCCCTCGATCACTTCATCCGCGCTTTCGCTATCTTCGCCTGCCAGGGCGTCCGAAAGTTTTAGAATATCGAGTTTTTTCGCAAGGACCAGTTTAATATCCTTTTTTGTGAAGGTCCTGATATTCTCGATTATTTCAAATTGAAACGGATTATTGATCGCTATTTCCACGGTTTGATCATTTTCATTCAAAATTACAACATTGTACTTTTTAATAAATGAACGGGGCAGTTTTGTTGAAAGTATGGTACTCGAGCTTATGAGCAGGTTCTCTCTGTATTCGATCCCCAGTTGATATGAAAGAAGCTGTAATTGCTCGTCCTCGGTTATTATATTTTTCTGTACAAGGTACTCCCCGAGAGTGGATTTTGCGTTTTGCTGGGCGGCCAACAAGCTTTCAAGCTCATCGGCTTTGATCTTTTTCATTTTTACTAAAATATCACCAAGCCTGAGCCCAAGATATTTTTTTTTACCAGAAGTTTTTTGCCCGGGCATTTGTTCCCCTTCAGCATGACATGATGGAGCATCGTATATTGAGTATAACACAGAAATCCCTATTCTTTAATTTCTTTTTTCCGTTTTCGGGTTTTTTTGGTCTGGTCCTCAAATTCGATCTGCTCATTTCTTTTTTGCTCTGTAATTTCTTCGATTTCCTGGTCAGCGGTAATAATGTACGGTGTGATGAATACAAGAAGGTTCGTACGGACCCTCTGTTCGGTGGTTTTTCGAAAGAGAAGCCCCAGAAGGGGTATGTCACCAAGAAAAGGGACTTTTTGTTCGATCTTAACAACATCGTCCCTTATCAAGCCGCCCAGGACTACCGTTCTTTTGTTCTTGACCGTGACCCTTGAATTGATCTCCCTGTTGTAAACCGACGGGTTTTCAAAAGCGGATGTGCCTTCGACGATTTTCCTCACTTTCTGGCTGATGTCCATTGTAATGTACCCATTCTGGTTTATGTGGGGTGTAATTTTGAGAGAGATCCCGATGTCCTTGTAGTCATAGGTTTGAATAACATTGTTGTTTTCGTCTACTCTCGAGCTTGTGAGAAACGGGATCTGCTCACCTATGGTTATTGACGCTTCGTGGTTGTCGATAGTAACGATTTCGGGGGTGGAAAGAATTTTAAAATTGGTATTTTCCTTATTTGCGTTTATTATCGCGTATACATCCGGCACAGCGCCGGTCAACAGCCCCACCGTTAACCCCGGTAACCCTCCGGCAAGCGCGCCCTGGGTCATAAGACCGGTGTCCGATTTTCCTACAGCGGTAAACCCGAGGCCTGTGTCTGCAAGCACCTGCCAGTCAAAACCGAGTGTTTCTCCCTCGTTCAGGGTGATCTCAACTATGAGAGCCTCGACAAGCACCTGCTGCCTTTTAACATCAAGCTCTTTTATTATCTTTACTATCTTGTCGTAGTCCTGGGGGGCGCTTATAATGATTATCGCATTGGTTTCCTTGTTTGCTACAACCCTGAACCTTTCACTTATAAAAGGTGCCGCTCCCTCCCGGGCCTGCTGCTGGGTCGGTTTTTGCTCTTTTTTTTGCACGGGGATGCTGCTTGCCAGGCTTGAAAGAGTTTGCGCCATGATTACTGCATCGGAATTTTCAAGATTGTATATATGGATATCTGACTGAGTCTGAGGTATTTGGGTGTCAAGAAACATTACCATAGTCATAAGAAGGTTGAGATTTGAAACCAGCCCGTTAGCCACGACCACGTTTGTTCTTTGATAGGCGGTAATCAGCATTTCGTTTGTAAAAAGAGGCCTGACTACATTCATAACCTCACTGGCACGGGCATATTTTAAGGGGATGATCTGGGTTACGACCATTTTTTGGTCGATCTCGAGCGGATCGTTGCCGTAATATATTTTTCCGCTCATTTTCAGGGCTTCCTGGGTGGGGTAAATGGTGACAATGTTGTTATCAGCAGGGACCGCAAAGAATCCCTGAACTTTCAAAATAGTGAGTACGACGTCATAAACATCTTCAATGGGAACATCCTGAGATGAAACAAAACTTATTTTTCCTTTTATCTTTTCGCTCACCACGAAACTTTTACCGGTGATCTCGCTCATGGTCTTTAAAAAAATACTCATGTCAATACCGTCAAAGTTCAAAGATACATCCTCCGATCGAACGGCAGCCGGATTAAAAATCAGAAAAATAAATATAGAAATTGAGATTATATTAAGTTTGGTCCTCATGCATTGCTCCAGGTGCAGGTATTTGTGTTATTATATTATCGGTAAAAGACCGGTAATTTCTTGTTTTCTTTTTTTTCATACCGCTATAAATTTGCAGATACCTGGTCCTTAACGCTGTTTACGTTTTATAGACAATATATGAGAAAAAAAACCCTGGGAGGTATGATAAATGTACATCTATGATGAACTGAAATCCTTTGAAACCGGCGGGGGGAAAATAAAAGTAGGGATCGTGGGGGCAGGATTCATGGGTCAGGGTATAGTGGAAGTTATGGAAAGCGCCCCGGGAATGGAAGTAGCCGCTATATCGGACATTGACATCGATCGGGCCGCGGCATGTTACGAGTCCGTCGATTTTAAGAATTACTCTGAAATTAAGAACGCCCGCGAGGCGGTAAAGATCGATCTATCAAAAAGGAGGGTGATCTGCAGCGATTTCAGGATAATACCGGAAATCGAGCAGCTCGATTTTATCATACCTCCCGGGGTTTTTTTTCTCATATATTGTCTATAAAACGTA
>DRHN01000381.1 GCA_011049595.1 Spirochaetota bacterium
AAAGATGATAAAAGAAAAAGGACCCACGAGATATTTGATAAACTGAAACTTGAGCACCCGGACTCCAGGGCACTGTTAGATTATGAAACACCATTCCAGCTTCTTATTGCCACGATCCTTGCGGCTCAGTGCACTGATGATCGGGACCCTGATAAGATTGAGAAGGATCTTTGCGAGCTCATATCAGAAAAGGACAGGACCCCGTTTTCCTATGCTGTTAATTTTCACGGCCGATACACTTGTAAAGCACTGGGGCCCCTCTGTCCGAACTGTGTTGTAGAAAAATTATGTCCCTTTCCTGACAAAACACGAGCATTCAGGTAATTAGGAAACAACAGACCGCCTTCAATCTTTATTTTTATCACCTGCAAAACCCCGGACCACCTTGCTTCCAACAAGTATCTTCATCAGTTTCCTCTTTATCTCTATAGGCAGATTCACAAGCTGCACACCAATATCCCAGGTTTTGATGCGGAAGATCCCGCCGCCTTTGATCTCATTTTTACGGACAACAATACCTTCCAGGTCCATATTTTCAAACACGCTCAAGCGGCTTGAGTCAAAACGGGCCTCCTCGCCTACCTGAAGTTTGAAATTTTCATCATCATGCATTTCAACCCCGAATCCGCCTTCCCCAATACTTCTTATTAACCCTACTTTTCTTTCCCCGGACAAGGCTTTTGTTACACCGATAACCTTGGCGACTATAACCCGAGGGTGTTTCCTGACGGACTCGAACTCATGGCTGAAATCATATATACCCTCCAGTTCAAATATATCTTCATTTTGTAAAACATGACGATGGGACTTGGCCGGAATTGTTAAAGAGTAGGTATAGGATTTTACAGCTGCCTCGGTTTCGCTGTCAAGAAATATCCGGTTGTCGGATGCAATAGATTGAAGACGCGCGGCACGGTTGATACATTCCCCGACAAGTGTAAAATCTCTTCTTGACGCGGGCCCGACAAAGCCGGTTACAGCCTTACCGGTCCCTATACCGATCCCTATCTCAAGCGGTACCTCGCCGATTTTAACCAGCTCCGGTATGACGCGAAACATCCCGATCCTCATCTCCAATGCCGCGCGGACCGCGTTATACGTGTCATATTCCTTTTCCTCGGGGACTCCCCACACCGCCATCAGTCCGTCACCAAGTAATTTGTCGACAATGCCATCATATTTTCTAACAAGAGAAACAAGCATGTGGAAATATATATCCAGAATTTTGAGCACGTATTTCACATCGCGTTTCTCAAGAAGGTAGGAAAAACCTCTCATGTCGGCGAAAAGTACGGTTATCCTTTTTGATTCGCCGCTTTGATCGATTTTTAATCCTGATTTTTTCAGTTTATCTTTGAGATCAGGAGGAATATGCAGTTCATCCATTTAACAAACCAACCGGAAAAAATAGAATCGGAATAAACATTTTTTGCATCTTTAGAAAAAAAAGGCTTACTTCACTTCGAAGAACCAGTTAAAGTCGTCAGGTCTTTCCCCAAGCTGAATGCCCTTCAGCTCGTCATAAAGCTCTTTTGTTTTTTTACCGGGTTTACCGTCGCCAATCTTTCGCTCTTCCCCGTTACGGCATACCGATAATATCGGCGTAAGTACCGCGGCTGTACCTGTACAAAAGACTTCATCGGCCGAGAAAACTTCATCATATCTTATATCCCTTTCCATCGGTATAAGACCGAACTTTTTTTCTGCGACAATCAGGATCGAATTTCGTGTCACTCCCGGGAGGATAGACCCGCCCAGCCTGGGGGTTGAGATCACGCCATTTTTCAGCATAAAGAAGTTTGCCGAGCCCACTTCTTCTATGTATGTGGAAGTTTTGGCGTCCAGGTATATTACTTCGTCATAGCTGTTTCCCTTAACAACGCGCTTCGGGTACAGTGAAGCCGCGTAATTCCCGACAGCCTTGATGCTGCCGGTCCCGAATTGAGGCGCCCTGTGATAATCATGCCGTATTTCCAGGTTTATTCCGCTGAACCCGCCCTTGAAATATGGGCCGACAGGAGACATAAATAAAATAAATGTGTATTCATCGGCCGGATTTACTCCCAGCATCTGACCGGAACCAAAGAGAATTGGCCTGATGTAAAGATCTCCCTTTCCGTAGGGCGGGATAAAATTCCGGTTTTTCTTTAACAGCGAGTTTATCGAGTTTACAAAAAAATCTTCATCCAGCCCCGGCATACAAAGCCTTTCACATCCTTTGTTAAGCCTCTTTGCATTTTCGTACGGCCTGAACATGGCAATACGGTCGTCCTTTGTTCTGTATCCTTTCATACCCTCAAACAGCCCCTGACCGTAATTAAGCACGACAGCCGAGGGGTACACCCGGATCGTGCCGTAATCAACGATCTTTCCCTCATCCCATTTACCGTCGCGGTGATGGGAGATAAACATGTAATCAGCCGGATTTATATCGAATCCCAGCTTATCCCAGTCAATTTTTTTCATTGCCTGCCCACTTAAGTCGATCTTCAGTGTATAACATACTCGAAGAACATAAATTGTTCAATCATTATTAGTTGACTTTCAACTGCGTATTGTTTATGGTTCTGCCATATTTCGTTTTATCAAAACATGACACTGTGGAGACAGCATGATCCCTGAAAAAGTAAAAACTGTGCTGGACGATAACAACCTTCGGGCGGTTGAATTTGAAGAGGGGAGCACCCCCACAGCACAATCAGCATCCCTGAAATTCGGGGTCAAGGTGGGGCAGATCGCAAAGTCTCTCCTGTTCCTTGGAAAGAACGGCCGATTTTACCTTGTTGTCTGCCCCGGAGACAGGAAGGTATCCGGATCCAAGCTCAAGCAGGCGGCCGGTGTCAAAACCAGGCTGGCAAACGCGGATGAAACATTCCGCGAAACAGAATTTTTGCCGGGAGGTGTGTGCCCTTTCGGTATAGAAGGAATAGACATCTTTCTGGACGAACAATTAAAAATTTATGACACTATATATCCTGCCGCCGGAACAAACTCTTCAGGGGTCCCAATGACCTTCGAGCAGCTTGCAGCAATAACTAAAGGAAAAATCTGTGATCTCACTGTGCCTTTCGAAACTAAAATGTGAGGGCAGTGAGTTTTTTCGGCATACCGGATCGACAGAACGAAATATCAGGGACCGGACAAGACATCGACCCAAGTTTTGTATTTTTCCTTATTATTTATTGACAAATTATTTGTTGACAAAAAATTAAAAATCCTGAATAATAGAACAAAAAATACATCTCTCGACATTCAATGTAAATAAGCGTTGAAAGAGCATATGGACCGATAAATAGCATGCTTGAAGTAAAAAACGTTGAAAAGAACTTTGGCGGGATTAAAGCAGTCAACGACTGCTCTCTCAAGGTCAATGAAGGATCGATCACGGGGCTGATCGGCCCAAACGGGGCCGGGAAAACAACACTCTTTAATTTAATTACAGGGCTTTATAAAATTGACAGCGGGGAGATACTTTTTGACGGTGAAAATATAGAAGGGCTGTCCTCTGACAAAATATTTTACAAAAAAATCTTCAGGACCTTTCAGATAACCCGTGAATTTGAGCAGATGACTGTCCTTGAAAACCTGATGATAATACCTCCTTTCCAGAGCGGAGAAAAGGTCTGGAACACCTGGCTGCGTCCCGGCATTGTCAAAAAACAGGAAAAGATATTAAAAGAAAAGGCGCTTGAGGTGCTGGGTTTTGTGGAGCTTTCCCGTCTGAAAGATGATTACGCCGGGACCCTGTCGGGGGGGCAGAAAAAACTTCTGGAACTTGCCAAAAGCATGATGGCCGAGCCAAAAATGGTCCTGCTTGACGAACCGGGTGCAGGGGTAAACCCGACTCTGATGAAAAAGCTAGTAAATAATATCAGGAACCTGCGTGAAGAAAAGAATATTTCCTTTTTTTTGATAGAGCATGATATCGATCTCGTAATGAATCTATGTGACCCTGTGATAGTTATGAGCGAGGGTAAAAAGCTGGCGGAGGGTTGTCCCGAGGATATCAGGCGGGACAAGAGGGTTTTGGAGGCGTATTTAGGTGGGCAGTACAGATAATATTATTTTAAAGGTGGATAATACGACTGCCGGCTACAGTGAAATAGATATACTGCACGACGTCTCGATAGTGCTCGAAGCCGGCGAAATCGTGTCGGTTATCGGCCCTAACGGCGCGGGTAAATCCACGCTTTTAAAAGCCATTTTCGGATGCCTGAAACCAAAAAAAGGCAAAGTGATTTTTAAAAATGAAGACATAACAGGCATGAGCCCCGAAAAGATCGTAAAAAAAGGGATCAGCTATGTCCCGCAGGTTGAAAACATTTTTCCTTCACTCACGATACATGAAAACCTCGAAATGGGGGCATTTATCAGGACCGATAATTACAGCAGCCGGATGAATGAAATATACGATCTTTTTCCGGATCTAAAAAAAAGAAGAAATGACAAAGCTGGTCTTTTATCAGGCGGGCAGAGACAGATGGTTGCAATGGGCAGGGCGCTTATGCTGGACCCTGCCGTTTTACTGCTCGATGAACCTTCAGCCGGACTGGCCCCGAAGTTAGTTTCCATGATTTTCGAAAGAATAAAAGACATCAACTCTACCGGGGTTGCCATGCTGCTGGTCGAGCAGAACGCCCGTGAAGCTCTGGCAATGGCACGGCGGGGGTATGTTCTGGCGACAGGAAAAAATGTGCTGGACGGGGACGCTAAAACCATCCTTGCGAACAAAGAAGTAGCACGTTTGTACCTGGGAGGGTAAAATTGGTTGAATTGACCGTATACGGGATCGTTCTCGGGAGCATCATATCGCTGGGCGCCATAGGGCTTACGCTGATTTTTGGAATTCTCAGGTTTGCCAATTTCGCTCACGGTGACTTGATGGCCGCAGGAGCCTATGTCGCCCTTTTTTTAGTGACAGGTCTGTTTTCATGGCTTGGGGTTCCCGACAGTACTTTCGGGCCTTTTTCCTTCGGGTGGCGGATGGTCATCGCTTTCCCCGTCTCAATGGCAGCGGTCGGTGGTGTATCGATCCTCCTGGACCGTCTGCTGTATCGCAATTTACGCAAAAAAGGAAGCGGGAGGGTAATGATCGCGATCTCGGCGCTCGGCGCTTCTTTTATCATCCGCATGATCATACTTATAATCTGGGGCGCTGATTACAGATTTTACAGGCCCGGGCTTTTGAGACCGGCTATCAAGTTCCCGCTCGGGATCAAGATCAGGCCGGACCAGATACTTATCCTGATAATTGTTTTCATTCTCGTGACTCTGCTACATTTTTTCCTTAAAAAAACGAGGATCGGAAAAGCCATGAGGGCCACAGCGGACAACATGGAGCTGGCGCGGATCTCCGGCATCGACATCGAGCGTGTAATAGCCTGGACATGGGGCATAAGCGGCGGGCTCGCTGCTGCTGCCGGGATCCTCTACGGGATCGATGTTCAGCTCCACCCCGGGCTGGGCTGGAATTTTCTGCTGCCTCTTTTTGCGGCAGCCATACTGGGCGGTGTCGGCAACATGTACGGGGCCCTGATCGGCGGTCTGATCATGGGTGTGGTCCAGCAGGTTTCAACCGCTTTTATGCTACCCACATACAAACCGGCTGTTGCTTTTATTATCATGATAATACTGCTGTTATTCCGGCCCCAGGGAATATTCGGCGGGAGGACAAGATAATGCAAATCAGTGGAATACTCGCGTACCTGGTATCTTTTGCCATCATGGCCGGGATCTATGCAATATTCGCCCTCGGTTTGAATATCCAGTGGGGATACACCGGGCTCTTCAACATCGGCATTGCGGGCTTTTTCGCCATCGGCGCCTATGTTTCCGCCCTTATTACACTCCCCAAACCGACCGGGACCTACGCCGAATATGTTCATCAAATTTTTGCGTTGAACTTGCCGTTTCCATTTGGGGTGCTCGGAGCTGTCGCCGCCTGCGGTGTGATCGCTTTTTTGATCGGGATCCCGACCCTGAGACTGACCGAAGATTACCTTGCCATAGCGACAATAGGGATAGCGGAAACTATCAGGCTGATCTTCAACAATGAGCAATGGCTCGCGAACGGCCCCAGGGGTCTTGCCGGACTGCCCCAGCCGTTGAGCGGGCTGGTGCATCCCAGAAATTACAATTATATCTACCTGCTGATCGTGCTGCTGTTTATGATAGGTATATACTTTCTGATTGAACGGGCGATCCGCTCCCCCTGGGGCAGGGTGCTGAGGGCGATCCGTGAGGATGAAGTATCCGCCTCCATGAGCGGTAAAAATATTTTTAACTTCAAGATGCAGTCCCTGGTCTTCGGTGCAATGGTCATGGGACTGGGCGGCGCGCTTTACGCCCATTTTACAATTGCGATTTCACCCGAGGTCTTTACCCCGCTGTACGGGACCTTTATCATATGGGTCATGGTGATAGCCGGCGGCAGCGGCAACAACAAGGGGGTCATCCTTGGGGCTTTTGTAGTGTGGGCGATCTGGACGGGGACCCGGTTCCTTACCGACTTCCTCCCCTACACACTTAAATCCAGGGCCCCCTACATACGTTTTCTCGTGATCGGGATAATGCTTGAAATTATATTGATAAGCAGGCCCCGGGGCCTGCTCGGTGAAGAAAAAAAGGTATCAAAACTGGCGGAATAATAAGCGTGTTTACCGCTCTGTCATAATTAGTTCTTGGTGCTACGCCGGTTTTAAAACCGGCTGCTTCGGGGCACCCGACGTTGCCGGGCTTGCGAAGACTTCAGCTCAAACAAAGTTTGAGAGGTTGCACCAAGAACTAAACAAAAGAGGCCCGGTCGCGAGCCTCTTTTTTTAACACTTCAGCGTATCAGGGTGATACCTGCCTGACCGTCTCAATACCACCATTGGTGTATTTGAAGATCTCAATCGGTGTGACAACATCACCATTTTCATCAAAATCTACGGAACCGGCAGCGCCTTCATAATTGATACTTCTCCCCTTCTCTAAAAGGTCAAAAGCCTTTTCAAACTCTCCCGGCATAATGACCACTCCGGGCGGGTTGGCGACTTTTCGCAGTTGGTCACGGATGTTCTCGGACGTGGGTTCAAGGCCTTTCTGGATCGCGGCGTATGCGGCAAGCCCCAATACAGCCATACCGTCGTATGCGTTTGTGATAAACGGCAGCGGAGGTGCTTCGCCGAACTCTCTCGTATAGGCAGCGTTAAAGAGATCAAGCGGTTTTCCGCCCAGTGTACCCGGGGCAGTGCCAAATTGACCCTCTACAATGTCGGCCCCGAGAGCCTCGATGATCTCCAGCGACTTTGTACCATCGCTATAAAGAAAACTTTTATAATTGAAGAACTCGACCGCCTCTTTTAAATAGACCTTTGCGTGCTCCGGGTAGCTGTACGCTGCAAGTACATCCGGGTCTCCTTTGAGGGCTTTTCTCAATTCCGCTGTGTATGATTCGGCGGCCTTCTCATCGTGCGGGACCATGGCAAACACCTTGCCCCCGCTTTTCTCGAAAGCTGCCTTGAACACTTCAGAAAGTCCCTGTCCATAGGCGTTGTTTACGTACATAACCGAGGCGGTCTTCACCATTTCTGCGGCTGCCTTACCTGCCACAGCTCCCTGAAGAGCGTCCGACGGGCAAGTCCTGAAAAGAAAGTCTTTTCCCCGGTCTGCCGGCAGATCCGTCATCATCGGGTTCGTGGACGCGGGCGAAATAAGAATAACCTCGTTCGGAATTGTCACCGCTTCCGCGACAGCGAGCGTGACACCGCTTGACAAAGCACCTATGATTGCAACCACCCGATCGATATTAACCAGCTTCCTGGCAGCATCTACACCGGCTATAGGCGCGGTCTCGGAGTCCTCATGGACCATCTTAACTGTAAGCCCGGCATCGGTCAGCTGCTCCGCGGCAAGAACTGCGCCATTTTTAATGGCAGGCCCGTACTCTTTCAACGGCCCGGTGTGGGCCATCAGGGTCCCTACTTTGATCTCTTTCTCCGCTTCCTTTTCTCCGATAGCAAAAACTGTCTGGAATAAGAAAAGGGAGAAAACAAAGACCATCATGATAACAAATACTCTTTTCATATAATCCTCCTCACTTTAAAATAATAGTTCCTCATAATGCATCATGTATCTCTAAATGTCAAGAATAATTTTTGAATTTTTTTTATTATTCCTGAGCATAGATGGGTCATTTTTACTGAGCACTATAGAATCTAATAAAAAATATCTTAATTGATACTGTTTTGAAAGAAAAATAGAATATCAGGAAGAAGTAGATCAATTTTAATCCACATTTTTTGGCAACGCCGGGCCCTTCGGTTAAATGCAAATGAATTAAAATATAGATGTTTTTTATTATGGGATTTTAAAGATTTTCCCTCAAAGCACCTTATCATCAATTATAGATTTCTCTACTTTATCGCAAAGCACCTTGACATCAATTATAGTTTTTCCTACTTTCTCAAGTAGGACTTCACGCATAATATACTTCCATTAGACGATTCAAAGCTCTGGATCGCATCTGCTGCGGTTAATCCAGAGGCTGGAGTGGAATGCCCGCGGTGCACTTTCGCCTGATGATCAAACCCTCTATGTAATCCGGAGTGCACAGGGACCGAATAGCATGATTGTTCTGAATTTGGATCCTTTATCTTACAGAGGAAGTTTCACTGTGGGACGGAATCTGACAGACATTGAGGTTTCACCGGATGGAAAATCGATCTATCTGGTGGATAGAGTTGAGACGGATTCCCAGCTAATCATTGTTAGCGCACAGGGGTTCAGTCGGATGAATACCATGCCGCTTGGGCGCTATGCTGGGGATATTGCTTTTTTTCCAGAAGGTCGTTACGGGTACGTTTTAGGGATGTCAGCGGCAGGGTCATCGAAGGGGACAGGCCTGTTGCGGGCGCTCTTGTCCGGATGCAGGCTACAACTATTTCCGACATATCCGATAAGGAAGGTAAGTTCGTGCTCAGCGGAATTACCCGGGCTGATTCATTGATGATTACTGCCTGGAAAATGGATTTTTACGTTGGGTGGGCAGAGGCTAAACCGGGCGAGGAAAATGTGATCATTGCAATGAAAAGATATCCTGAACGTGATTACGAGTTTTA
>DRHN01000382.1 GCA_011049595.1 Spirochaetota bacterium
GCCAAACTCGCCGTAGACAACCGGCAGGTTGTCGTCAGCTATGCCCATGTTAAGCTCAAACCCCTTTTCCCACTCGTCCACCATCGCTTTTTTATCGGGCACCTTTTCCATTGCTTTCATCACTAAATAAAAACCAGGAGGTTTTTCATGAACATTGCGTGCGTCAGCGCCCACCCGGATGATATAGAGATACTGTGCGCCGGGACCATGATAAAATATATCCGGAAGGGTCACAAAGTAACTTTTATCATCGCCACAAACGGTGAAGTGGGCTCACCCACACTGCCGAACAGAGAGATAGCTGAAATAAGACACGGGGAAGCTAAGACGGCGGCCCGGATAGTCGGCGCGGACCTGATTTGGCTTGGTTTCCCGGATGAGTTTTTGTTCGAATGTAAAGAAACGAGGCTCGCCTTCCTGAACGCACTGAGACAAGCAGATGCAGATGTGGTGTTTACGCATTATTATGACTATTATAACTGCGATCACAACACGGTCCATAAGATAACAAACGATGTCGGCATACACCTGACCATTAAAAACATACCGACAAAAAATCCTCCGATAGAGAACAACCCGTATATGTACTTTATGGACACAATAAACGGGATAGGTTTTGAGCCGGAAGAATATGTCGATATAACCGATGTGATGGGCCAGAAAAAGGAAGCCTTGCGGGCGCACGAATCCCAGTACACCTGGCTCAAGGAGTTCTCGAAGGTCGACTACATAGACATGATGGAGACCCAGGCGAAGTTCAGGGGGTACCAGTGCGGCGTAAAATACGCCGAAGCGTACAAAGGTGTAAAAGCCTGGCCCAGGGGAATAACAAAATCTCTTCTGCCGCAGTACGTGTAGTAATCGATCAGGTTTTCCCGACAGCGGCCATCAGCAGCGTGAATTATTAATAATCTTAATCAACCGGAGACACACCGGTGTATTACAAGCCTGAAATAGACGCTTCTGTTGAAAGGTTCAAAAAGCTGTGGGCGAGGGATGCACCCGACCGGATCCTTGTAAAGATAGATATCCAGGACCCGGAAAATCCTACAGTGATGAAAGCAATGGAAAAGGTGCCCGATAAAAAAGCGATGGTGGACGAGTGGGAAAAGGGGTTTGAGCTTAACATGGGCATAGCTGACGACAACCTGCCGGTTGTCTACGGCGAGTTTGGCGGCTATATAATAGGCGGCTTTTTGGGTGCTGATGTCTCCTGGGGGGCCGGTGGGGCTTACCCTGATAAGCTGATACCCGACATGAAAGATTTTAGAAAATACCTCCATTTCGATGAAAACAACGAGTATTATAGGATGCAGATGGGATTTACAAAATATCTCGCGGAAAGATCGAAGGGCAGGTTTAATTTTTATCATATGTGGACACCCGGGGAAACAATATTCGTGAGTGTAGACGCGTACGGTCAGTGCGGCCCCGTGGTGTTCGAAAGTTCGGTAGAATTTATGTCCAGAGGATGATCGATGAGTTTGACGGAGGGTGGCCTCATGTCCATTCGGACGCGATGAGGCTCCTGCCTGAATACGTGGCCCTGAACGACCTTGTCGCGATAGGGCTCGAGGACTGGATAAAGCCTCCCCGGGCGATCGAACACATAGATGAAATAATCGGGATAACGGGCGACATCCCTCTCATGATAAACATAAAAAAAGAGGAGCTGCTCGGGATGATGGATGCCGGGACCCTGCCCGGAAATGTCCTTTACTGGGTCAGCGGTGTGAGAACGGTAAAAGAGGCAAATCAGGTCGCGCAGACCGCTTACGGGTACAGATCAGCGTATAAAGGAAAGTATAATTAACAGTGAGGGGCAGTGCCATGCCGAAAAAAGTCGTAACGGTCCTTGGGGAAAAGGGGCGATTATATTTCGTATGACCTTTTTGACACACACATCATGAGCTATGATGGTGTGTTTTTACCCTGCGATAATGAAAGAATAAAAACAATTATAGAGCAGATAAACAGGGGCAATCTCAAAAATATCCTTGTTTCCCACGATAACTGTATGAAAATAAAATTAACAAAGTGGGGGGGCATGGGTATGCCCACATCCTGTAAAATATTGTCCCGAGGTTATATCGGGAGGGGGTAATCCGGGAACAGGCCGAGACGATACTGGTTGAAAACCCCAAAAGATTCTTAAGCTGGTAATTTTACAGGGTCGACGGATCTAAAATAGACTTACGCTCTTCATGATCAGAAAGGCTTTGAACTCGGGTGGACAACACCGGATTAATAATGTCAACCCCAATGTCGATAAAGTCATCTGGAAATCCCTATGAATACCGCCGCAAAAATGAAAAAATATTTTCCACGTTGTTTTTTTGTGTATCCGACCATAATAACTCCTACCGGCGATGATTTCTTTTTGGAAGTATATCACGATAAGATTTTTATAGTAACTTTATTTATACTTTTCACACAATCTGAAAGCAGATGGGTTTCTAAGTTAACTAAAATTTATTTCTGTCTTTCCTGTTGATCATATTAATTATACTTGTTATATTCATCATATAAATATGTTAAAAGGAAAAGAACGATGGCGACAAAAGTCTTGAGTACGACAATTGATGAAGTTCTTGCAAAAAAACTGGACCAACTGGCTGCAGAGACTCATCGAAAGAAGAGTTATTATGTAAATCAGGCCCTAAAAGAATATTTCGAGGGAATCGAAGACTATGAACTAGCTTTACAGCGGAAAGGCGGAGAATCTGTTAATCTCAATCAAGCAAAACATGAATTAGAGCTATAGATTCATGTATACGATTGAAATTGAAAAGCGTTGTCTTCGGGAACTCAAGCAACTTGATAAGTCTGTAGTCAGCAGAGCATTCGATATACTGGAAACCGTAATTGCAAAAGATCCATATGCCGGGAAGGAACTTAAGGGGAAGTATAAAGGTCTATTTAGCTACAGATTATCTGATTACCGGATTGTCTTTGATATAAAAATGAAGCAATTAATAATTTTAATTCTTCGAATCAGGCATAGAAAAAATGTATATGACGGCCTCTAATCTATAAGATTGGTGATAAAGGGCTTTTCATACCTATTGTAATTAATATTTGTGGCCGAAATAGTAATAAGGAGTCCGGATATGAAAAAAGCCCCTGTGTATTTGTCTTTCATTTTATTTATTTATTTAGTTATCCCTTTGAGCTTAACAGGCGGTGGGCAGAAGTCGACCCAGTTAAAACCCGAGCCGGATAAAATCACCCTCCGTTATGTATCCAGCATGTGGCGCGAAGACGCGGTCAGGATACAGGAAGACCAGATCAAAGAATTTGAAGACGCCCATCCGAATATCGAAGTGGAGCCGACCATTTATGTGCCATGGACTGAATACAGGACCTGGCTTTTAAGGGCCATCGCTTCCGACACTCTTCCGGATGTTATACAGCACGGTGTCGAGTTTTTAGATGAATTCGCCAGGTACGGGACCTTTTCACCTCTCGAAAAGTACATAACAGAGCAGCATTACAACAGCATAATCGAGCCCGCGTGGGAGACAGCCAGAGTAGAGGGCAAGATCTACGGGCTGCCCCATATGCTGTGGTACGAGCCTGTTTTGATATACCGTAAGGATATATTCAGAAATGAGGGCATAAAGCCCGCCCCTGTCGGTGAGCCCTGGACTATGGAAGAAGCTATCGAAGCGGCTGTGAAATTAACCGGCGATATTGACGGCGACGAAAAAACCGACAGGTGGGGATGGGTCGAAAGAGGGAGGTCGGGCTGGATATTTTTAAAGCACTTTGAATGGATCCTTAGGACCTGGGACGGGGAAATAATAAGACAGCTTCCCGACGGAGAGTGGAAATCAGGCATGTACCTTGCTGAAACGAGGAGCGCTGTAAAGTTTTTTATCGATCTTTACACCCGACATCAGGTTGCTCCCGTGTCCGCCGTGCGGTATGGTTTTGAAGAATGGATGTCCGGTTTTGTTGATGGCCGGATAGCTATGGGAACCATGGGTTCATGGGTGGGGCTTGTGCTCATCACTCAAAACCCTGATATCGAGTGGGGTGTCATGGATCTTCCATACTCGAATACACCTGTAACCCAGGTGGCGACTTTTACCATGTCGATAAACAGCAAGAACGGGCACCAGGACGCAGCCTGGGAGCTTGCCAGGTGGCTGACAACGAATACCGTTGAGGACAGGATCAGGATAAGTGATATACAGGGGGGTGTGATCGTTCTGAAGGATATGCTGGAGAAGGCTGAATATCAGGACAATCCAAAAAGGGCTCTGTACAAACCTTATTTCAAATCCCTTATTCAGAACAGCAATAATAATATAAAGCCGTGGGCGCGCCACCCGAACCCTCAGTACTCTGATATAATGATCGGTGTTGTAGGTCCTGCCGTTCACAACATTGTGCTTGGAACGCTGTCATTCGATGAGGGGATAAAGTACATGGACATCGAGATAAATCGAAGACTCCAGTACAGCGAATGATTTTTAATCCCCATTTCTCACAAATATCCATAAATTCATCAAATGGTGTGTGTGTCATAATCCCCTTAAATATTTTTCGATCCGGTCTGCGACCATACCGGCCCCTCTACTGTTGAGGTGCAGCAGGTCCACAATAAGCAGCATGCCGTTGGACGATGATATCCTGTCCAGACTTTTACACGGCAAATTATGACGCGCTATACTTTTGATCATTATCCTTCTGATGTCTTTGCCGTAGTTTATCCCGGGCCCATGGCTTTGACTTTTTAAGAAAGTCACCATGCTTTCGTGGAGGGGAGTTAGGTAATGTTCTCCTTGATCGCCACGCTTTCGATTATTTTACTGTAAAAAGCGGATTGTTTGTAAGCCGAATGGTCAAGGTTTTCGCCGATCGGAGGTATCGATAAAAGCGCAATCCGGGCTTTTGTGTCCTTTTTTAATCTTGTGCATATCAGGGTCAGATTGTCGCGGAACCAGTCAGCAGAAAGTGACTGCGGGAGGGCCATCTTTTTTATGTAGTATTGAGAGTTCGGCATGTTTTATGAGGCGTTCGCGTCGTTCGTGCCTATCAATAAGGTAATAAAATCATGGCTGTTTGGCGGTTCTTTGTTGATCTTTTTGACAATGTAAGATCTGAAAGCCGGCAGCAGTACAGCGAGCCCGGCTATTATTGAGCTTGCGATAATAATAAAACCCCATAGAAGCAGCTCCGGGCTGAACAGGGAAGATGCCCGGAAGTACATAGACAAGGTGACAGTTACGGGAAATGTCACGATCCAGGTACGTTAGTGGTGGTTGTAAATTCGTT
The DNA here is from genome assembly GCA_011049595.1 of Spirochaetota bacterium. Lineage (GTDB taxonomy): Bacteria > Spirochaetota > B62-G9 > B62-G9 > DRHN01 > DRHN01. The sequence continues at coordinate 5,284 of DRHN01000382.1, forward strand.
GACATTAGGAGGATTGTAATTATGGAAGAGAAGAAAAGGGTAGTGATCGTGGTTTTTATTATTACTGTTCTTCTGCTGGTTGTAAGCTCGTGCGCAACACAGCCTGTAAAAACCGATAGGGTTATTATAGAAACAAGAGAAGTGCCGGAATTCCACAGCATAAGGCTGTCTGCCCACGGTGCTGTTTTTGTTACCCAGGGAGAAAAGCAATCATTGGAAATAAGGACTGATAATTATGATGTCATGCGTCAGTTAAAAACCGAGGTGAAAAATGGAACATTGAAAATTTCATCAAAGAAGGATGTTCCGAGGGCATCGAATCTCAGGATCAACATTGTTATAGAGCAAATTACTGAATTGAGTGTTTCCGGATCAGGATCAGTAAGACCACATAATTAATAGAATAGTTTGCTTAATCCTGATAAAAGGACAACGAGGCAAAAGATGAGCAGCGGAAAAAAAGACAAAATATTAACAAGAGATCAAGCCGCGGCAATTATGCCGCAGTTAAAGGGTTTAGAGCTTGAAATAATTGAACTAAAGGGCGGAATAACCAACAAATTATACAGGGTCAAAGCATCTAACGGGGGTGATTATGTTTTCAGGCTCTTCGGGGAGAAAACTGAAATGTTTGTCGATCGTGACATTGAAATGAAGGCAATGCAGTCCCTGCAGCCCCTCAAAATTTCACCGGGGGTTGTCGTATACCTTCCTGAAAAGCGGGTTACTGTTATTGAGTTTATTGACGCCTATACCTTGAAGAACGATGATTTTTTGAAAGAGGGTCTCTGGGAAAAAATCATTCGCCCTATAAGGATAGTGCACGACAGCAGTATAAACATTGCAAAAGTCTTTGACCCGATAGAAGAGGTCATGCGTTTTTATAAAATATTTAAAGACATGAACCTGAATTACCCCGAGTTCGATATTGAAGGAACAATAAATATTCTGGTAGAGATCGATAAAACTGCCTCGGTGCCGCGTGACGACTTTGTTTTGTGTCACAACGATCTGCTTGCTGATAATTTTATGCTGATTAATGACAGCGAGAGGCCCGGGGAACACATGTACATTATCGACTGGGAGTACGCCGGTATGAATACCCCCTATTATGAGATCGCCGATATGTTCCAGGAAATACTTGTTTCGAGGGATATTGAGCTGAAATTGCTCGAGATCTACTGGGGAAACCGGGATATGGAAAAACATGTCTATATGACCGATCTTTTCAAACCTTTCCCGGATATTTTCTGGTTTCTCTGGAGCATGATACAGCTCAACACTTCAAAAATTAAATTTGATTATTACAATTACGGGAAAGAAAAGTTTGAAAACGCTTTGAGTAACGTAGATTATGTAAGGGAATATTACCACGTAAAAATATAAAATTGAAATGTCATAAAAGAAGATCGACAATCGCCGGGGTTCTGTCAGGTCATGGTTATTTATTTTTCTGATGACTTGCCGGCAGTTGTGGGGGACCGGCCGTCTGTTCTCGAAAACAGGTTAGCGGTTTCTGAAAAGATAGTGGATGATGCGGTCGCGGCTTGATTCAGGCATGTGCCCGAAAGCAACATGCAGGGTTTGACCGTCTCCTGACACCCTTATGACTTCGGCACTCAGGGCTATCCGGGACTCTTTTGATGTGGAAAAGAAAAGATCTATCCCGTCACTAGGCCGGAAATTCATCTCCGTATTTATGAGACTTGCCCCCCCGCCTCCCAGGTCAACCAAGGTCGAGCGGACATGACGCTCCTCCGAATCTTTGGGTTTTATATATACAGGAAGGTTGAGCTTTCTTCGGTAAAAATTTCTCCTCTGGAGCCTCTTTATGTTCTCTGAATGGGCAGCTTTTATCAGCCCATTCTTGCAGTTTTGAACGTAAGTGGTAAACGAATACATGCCGGCACTGTTTTGAAAGTAGACCTGAACAGGTGAGCGTGATCTTGAGGATATACCGCCTGATTCGAGCTCGATGACAAGCGAACGAAGCTCAGATTTCAGCAGTTTACCTGTGCACTGTTTTTTCCCTTTCTGCTGCATTATTACCGGCAGGTCCTCGGGAAGCTGGGCGCTCGAATGGGGGGTCTGTTCGGGTTTCTCTCTTTTAAAACCCAGTTTCAGCCGTAGCGCGGCCATAGAGGCCGCTGAAACATGCTTCTCTTTCTGCAGCTTGCGTGCGCAGCTGTTGAATACAGACTGGTCCTCGAGCAGCAGATATTTTTTCTGGCTTTTTTTAAGATATCTAACCATTTGCTGCAGCAGCTCGAGATCCGGTCCGGCAAGTTCCTTCATGCTTACGAGTCTTTTATATATTCTCTGTGAGACCCTGAATTTTTCTGCGTTTTGTTTTTTCAACTGATACACATACAGAAAAAGAAACGGAGCTAAAAAACTGAGAATGATGAAAATAAAGGCGGAAATCTCGAGTGGTGAGTGTGTAAAACCGCCGGATATCTCTTCAAACAGCAGGTTTAACTTCTGTTCACTAAGTACAATCATTTGGGTCACTTTCTCAGTCCCGAAGAGGTTTGCATACCCGTATCTACATGTTATTAAATCTTAGTTTATTTATCGGAATGTGTCCCTCAAATCTAGACTTCCCGGGAAAGATTTTAAAGATATTTTTTAGCAGATATCGATTGGAGCATCCGGTTCAAATAAAACCCAGCTCGAACGCCAGAAAGACAAGCGGGAAAATAACAAACAGGTATACCGCTGTAGTGAGCAGATACGCGCTCATCGCGAGATGAAAGTTGAGATTGTGGATCTTCGTCGTGATCAGGGCGGTTACCGCCGTCGGTGCCATGGAAAGCACCAGAACAATGTTCAAAGCCGGCCCCTCCAAACCGGTCAGGCGTGCTGCAAAATATGTTACAAAAGGTGTAATAATGAATTTTATGGGTATTATCCCCCAAACACTGTTTAGATGGGTCATGACCTGTTGAAGGTCGATTGAATATCCGATGGGGAGCAGGTACAGCCATATGCTTATATGTATACAGACTGAAAATATGGTTGTAAACAGCATGGGCCTGCCAACTTTCAAAATGTTCAGCGTTATTCCGGCAATGATCCCCAGGACCGGGGCCTGGTTTTTGTTGAAAAGAGATCTTAAAATGGGCTGTTTACTAATGCCGCTGTTTTCATGGACGGAATAATAGTGCCGCGCGATCGGGAAATAGATGAGGTAGAGCATAAACCCGGCAAACAGCATTACAAGGCGGACCATCGCATAGCCCTTCTCCCCGTAAAGTATGAATACAGAAATCATACCTATGATTCCCCTGTTTGAAAGCATAGCGGACATCATGTATCCGCCCCGGTCGAGCGGGCTTTCATACTTTCTGCGGGCATGTAATGACCCCACAAACCCGGGAATTACCTGCATTACGACACCGAGCACAGGGAGCCACAAAAGCCCAGCTTCCAGCTTTATTACCCAGAAGCTCAGCAGGCTCAAAAGCGGCACAAGGGTGAGGATGTTCCACTTTATCATGCTTTCGAATAAGGCGCTCTTTTTCCTGAAATATCTTCCAAGCATATACCCGGCCGTAATGGGCAGAAATATGTCGGTAAAGAAATAAAGGATCTTTGTAATTACGCTCATTGTGTTTTGTGCTTGCAGCTTATAAATGATTTTAAAATACCGTCGTAAACTAAATAATTGAATCGTTGTTCGGCAACTACTTTTCAGTGCAACCAACCCCTAAAAAAAATATTCTGCATATGATAGTTCCTGGTGACTACACCGAGCTGCCCGGCAAATCCGGTTTACTGGCGTTATAGCCAGGATCTAATCAGTTTTAGGATGATATGAGGAACGGCGACCGGTTGTTTATATTTGCCTCTATTTTTGGATGTGTCAGTGGTCCTGTATCAAAACCGGCCACTGTGGATTCAAGGGAAAAAAGCATCATGATTGACAGCGAGAAAAAGGTAATAGATATCAATGACGGCCTGTTAAAAGCGGCTTTCAGGGGGCAGACAGTCGAGCTAAGGGATTTACTTGAGTCTGAAGAGGACATGTTGTGGATGCAATAATGAAAGATTGCCAGACAGCCCTGCTGTTGGCCTCTGTTAGGGGGCACACCCAGGCCGTGCAGGTCCTGATCGAACATGGAGTAAAAGTCGATGGGGAAACCGGGCGGGGAGGGACAGCACTGATGTGGGCAGCGGGGTCACGGGAGCATGTAGAAATTGTACAATTACTCGAGAATGCAGGCGCTGTCCACGGGCAGGAATATTAATAGAGGAGAATAAAATGAAAATTATAATCGGCTTATTTCTGATGTTGTTTATTGCAGGTCAGACGGCATGGGCGAAGGGTGAAAAAACCCGCGAAAGGCTCAGTGATGCCGTTCACTCCAGCATGCCTGGCGGCGGGAGCGACATGATATCCTGTCTTCAGCTTGGATACAAGGAGCTGCTTTTAAATTACCGCAGGGACTACATGAACCAGGTCCTTTTTTTGACGGACGCAGCCGGGGGTTCTGAAGAAATTTTCGAGCTTGCCGTGGCTTACCGGGAAATAGGGATAAATGTCACGACGATCGGGCTCGGCGAAGATTGTGATCTCGATTTTTTGAGTGATCTGGCAGGCTGGGAGGGAGGGGGCTCCCGGTTTATTTCAGGCAGAGAAAAAATGGAAGAAATCTTCGGGAGCGATTTCGGCCGGATAGTGATCCCGGCGGCCAGGGATGTGGAAACTGCTGTGATCGAGTCTGTAGGTCAGGTCATTGTGCCCAGGGATGAAGAAGTAAACGCAATGCTGTGACCCGATTCTATAAAAAGGAGAACGGTTTTTGAGGTGGTTTTTCCAGGTTTTACAGCTTTTTGTTTGCC
>DRHN01000383.1 GCA_011049595.1 Spirochaetota bacterium
GCTGTATCCTTTCATGCTGCGGGCGACAAGGATGCCGTTGAACGAGCTGTTTATCAGCCTGGCGCAGATGACCGGCTTTAAGACATGCTTTTTGCACGCCGGACATGCAGTTTAAAATACTTTTATGGATACGATCATGGCGCCAAAAAGGATCGCTTTCATTTCCATTCCGCATATATTCGCTGAAAGCGAAGAGAGCAGGAGGGGATATCCAAAGGATCAACCGAAGGGCGATCATCAGGATCAACCGAAGGGCGATCATCAGGATCAACCGAAGGGCGATCATCAGGACCTTCCGCTGGTTATCGTTTCGGGGACCCTTTCGAAGAGCGTTGTCATCGATCATTCAAAAGCCCTCGAAGGCTCCCCGGTAAGAAAGGGTGTATTTCTGAAAAACATAGCTTCCCTGAAAGGCAAAATAAAGGTAGTGCCCGCCGATTACGAGTACGTTGAAAAACTCGATCAAACCGTGGCGGAGCGGTTAAAAAACTACTCCCCGTCCGTTGAGAGCGCGGGCACCGGCGAGTACTATCTGGACCTGACCGGCACAAAAAGGCTGCTCGGGAGAGAGATCGATACATGCGGTAAAATCATCAGAGAGTTCAAGGAAAGCCTGGGGTTCACCGCCAGCTTAGGGATCGGGAGCACTGTTCTCATCGCAAGGCTTGCTTCCCGCGTCGCGGGGGAAATGAGCGCGTACGATATATGCGAAACAGCCGAAGAGCTTTTTCTCTCCCCCCTCTGCGTCGAACTCTGCCCGGAGTTGTCCTTTCCGGTTAAAAAAGCGCTTTTATCAAATTACAACATCAAAAACATCGGTGAGCTCGAAATGTTCACAAAAAACGACCTCACGTGCATGTTCGGGAAGGAAGGCGAAGTCCTCTACAACTGCTCCAGGGGTCTTTCCCGCGACAGGCTGATTGAAAAGAACACCGAAAAAATTTTGATAAAGAAGCTTATAATAAATTCCGAAGACAACGATGACGGGATCGTGCGGAGATGTTTCTTTTCCATGGTCCTCGAGCTCTGCACGCAGATGAGGGAGGGCTGTGTTTTCCCCCGCTCTTTCCACATCACGGTCATATACCAGGACAACTACAGGCACGCCTTCTCCGGGAGCCTCAAAAACCTCTCCTTTTTCGAGAAAAGGCTCTACGGAGACCTGATCATCCATGTGAACAGAGCCCTGGAAAGAAGGACCTGTGTAAAAAAAATCATCCTCTCGTTTTCACGTTTTGTTCCGTCCTCCCTACAGATGTCCCTTTTCAGCGATAATTCGAAACTGGAAAAGATTACAGGCGCTTTCGATATGATACAGAAAAAATTCGGAAAAAAATACATACGGTACGGCGGATAGCGGATGGACGGTTTTGTCTTTCTTGAAAATCACTCGGTGTACTCCCTCTGTGAGGGCACCATCTTTATAAGTGAGCTCGCGGCTCACGCGAAATCCCGGGGTTACAGATATCTCTCCATATGCGACACAAACGGTTTTTACGGAATAATAAACTTTATCCAGGCGTGCAAAAAGCATGTCTTAAAGCCGGTCATCTGCGCCAGGCTGATAAACAGCTCGTTCAACGGCATCCTTGTCGCCCGCAGCATGAAAGGATACAGCCGCATCTGCAGGCTCATAACGAAAATACATCAAGACGACAGTTTCAATATCAGGAACGAACTCTTGAAAAAGGCAAAAGGACCAACCGAAGGGCGGTCATCGGGCAGCCGCCCGAGGGATTATTCGAGTGATTATTTCGTCATCACCCGGGACAGGGAGCTGCTGTCACGCATGGGAAGGGATGTCTTCGCTGAAATAAATGTTCTAAAAAAAAACTACGCCCGGGACTATGCACACGCGAAGAGGGCCGGCATACAGCCTGCCTTGATCTACCCGGTCTACTTTTTAAAAAAAGAGGACATCCATGTCCACATGCTCCTGCGAGCGATCCACAAAAACAAAAAACTCTCCGCTCTCTTCCCTGAAGAGGTTCAGAGCAAATATTCCTACCCTATAGCCGGAAGTGAAATACATTCCCGTTACTCCTTCATGGAGGACGCGCTAAAAAACACGACACTGATCGCTGAAAAAAGCTGCTTCGATTTCACCGCGGGCAGGGTCATCCTGCCGCGGTACGGCGAGGACAGCTTTTTCAGGCTGAAGGCCCTGTGCCTTGAAAACCTGAAAAAGCGGTACCCGAGCGTCACACCCCTCGTTACAGAGAGGCTTGGAAAGGAGCTCGAAATTATCCGCGGGAAGGGATTTGCCGATTATTTCCTTGTTGTCCACGATATTGTAAAAAGGTCCGCTTTCACATGCGGCCGGGGGTCCGCGGCAGCCTCGATTGTGTCTTATCTCCTTTTCATCACCCATGTTGACCCGGTTCTTCACAACCTTTTTTTTGAGAGGTTCATGAATGAAACCAGGCCCGACCCTCCCGACATCGATGTCGATTTCCCCTGGGACACCCGGGACGGGATACTCGAGTACATTTTTAAAAAATACTCGAATGAAAATTCCGCGATGGTATCAAATCATGTCACTTTCTCTGTAAGGTCCTCCGTCCGCGAGGTCGCTAAGGTGTACGGAATGTCCGAGAACGAAATAAGCAGGATCACGAAAAATATCAGGTACTACTACAGCCGTACCACCGATGACTTTGAAAACTATTCTATAAACAGAGGCCGGACCCCCGACGGGAAGCCCTCCCCCTTGATGGCCAGGATCTACCGCGATGCCGTCGAAATCAACGGACGACCGCGCTACCTGTCCGTCCACTGCGGAGGGGTCGTGATCACACCGAAACCGGTACATTCCTACATTCCTGTGGAAAAGGCCCCGAAAGGGGTAAACCTCATCCAGCTCGAAAAGGACCAGGCCGAGGACTTCGGTTTCGTTAAAATTGACATACTTGGCAACAGGAGCCTGGCAGTGGTGCGGGACACCCTTAAACTGGTTAAAGCCCATTACGACACTACGATCAGATACGCGGACCTCAACCCCCTGGATGACAAAAAAACCATCAACATGCTCGCTGAAGGAAATACCATAGGGGTTTTCTACGTGGAATCACCTGCCATGAGGCAGCTTCAGAAGAAAACCCGCCGCGGCGATTACGAACACCTGGTCATCCATTCCTCCATCATCCGCCCCGCCGCTAACATGTACATCAGGGAGTATATCGAGAGGCTGCACGGCAAGCCCTACCGGCCCCTGCTGCCTGAAATGGGTAAAATTCTTAAAGATACCTACGGTATCATGTGCTACCAGGAGGACATTACAAAGATAGCGCTGGAAGTCGCCGGCTTCCCCCTGGCAGAGGCGTGCGAGCTCAGGAAAGTGGTCGCGAACAAACGCAAGATCGAAAGAAAGCTCCAGTTAAAGGACCTGTTTTACAAAAACTGCCTTAAAAAGAACATCGATCCCGATATAATCGAGCAGATATGGAACATGATCGAGTCATTTTCGGGTTACAGTTTCTGCAAGCCCCACAGCGCCTCCTACGCCCTGCTCTCTTTCAAGGCCTGCTACCTGAAAGCGCACTACCCCGCGGAGTTCATGGGGGCCGTTTTGAAAAACCAGGGAGGGTACTACTCCCCGCTCGCATATCTCTCTGAAGCCCGGAGAATGGGGCTTAAAACAGTAAAGCCCGACATCAACAAAAGCAGAAACGAGTACTTCGGCGACAGGGACACCGTGTACATCGGGTTCATGCAGATCAAGAACCTTTCAAAAGAAATCGTCAGGAAGCTGGTCGCCGGGAGAGACAAAACAGGACCCTATCACGGCCTGCTGAATTTCATGGAGCGGACCCGCCCCACTGTCACGGACACGGTTCTTTTGATAAAGGCGGATTGCTTCAGGAACATCGAGCGGTACAACCAGCCGCAGCTTCTGTATCTGGCCCACACTTACAGAAGCATCGGTAAAAAAGAAAACGACGGGGACTGCCTGGATATTTTCCCGGGAGAACGCGGTTCGACCCCCCCGCCGCTCAAGGACATCTCCAGGCGGCAGAAAGTCAAAAATGAAATCGAACTGTACGGGTTTGTCGTGTCATTTCAGCCCATGAATTTGTTCAGAGAAAAAACAAAGGATGAAAATGTGATTCGCGCGGAACAGCTTCCGAATTTTTTGGGTAAACAAATAAAGGTAGCCGGGATGCTTATAACGGCAAAAACAGTCCCCACTAAAAACGACGAGCTCATGCAGTTCATCAGCTTTGAAGACGAAACCGCTATCTTCGAGACAATATTTTTTCCAAAGGTCTACAAAAAATACGCGCTCCAGCTGCACTGCCAGAAGGCCTACATCCTCCACGGCAAGGTCGAATCCGAGTTCGGCGTGATCAGCCTGAACGTGTGTGATATCGAGGAAATTTAGTATCTCGCACACTATTTTGTTCAACACATCAGGTTCAATGCCGTCCAACCATCGATTTTTTTCATTTATTTTAATTAAAATACTTTCAAATATTTTAAAATTTTAATACACTTTTTGGGTTTTATGAACCGATTAAAATAAAATGTTATTCTTTAAAGGAGGAAGTTATGAGGAAAAATATTCTTCTTATGTTACTTGCAATGCTTGTTGTTCTTTTCGTCTTTTCAGGAAAGAAGAGCACTGAAGAGCCGGCAGAGGAGGGGGCAGCTCCGAAAATTGCTGTTGAAGAAAAGCCCGTGAAAAAAAACCCGGATACCTTTATATACGCGACGCACGGGACGATCGACAGCCTGAACTCCGCGAAAACCTATGACAGCGCTTCCTGGACCGTGATGGCCACCATTTACGAGACCCTTGTCTATTATGACGGCGCCGGGAGCCGGGCTGGATATGGTTTTTCCTTTTCTTTGGAAATTACTCATCAAGGGATGGTGGCGGCAACATCGTTGTTGACTACAAGGACATCGACAAAGCCATCGAGGTTGACGGGGATTACGTAGTTTTCAATCTTAACCAGGCTTTCCCTCCCTCTCCGGGGGTCCTCGCGGGCCGATGGGCGTCTATAGTTTCAAAAGAGTTTGCCATCGAGAACGGCGGATGGGACGGGACAGAAGCGACCTGGAAGCAGTTCAACAATCCTTCTGAGGGGGAAGAAATCCTGTACGACATAGAAGACGGTACAGGCTTATCGGAGAGGGCGCGGTTGAGCTCGACCCCGCAAAGAGGGAAACGATCTACTATAGACTCCAGGAACTCTGGCTCGAAGACGCCGTTGGCATAATGACGCATCAGCCGCTCCGGAGAAGGTATTACAAAAACTGGGTCAAGGGTGATTTCTTCAACCCGATGCAGTCCCACGAGTTCGACATTCTGGTCTCGTTTGATAAAAAATAACAGGTCAAACATATATGGTTCAGGGCCCTGGTAAAAGCCGGGGTCCTTTTTTAGGGCTGTGTTTCAGAAATCAGGACAGAACATTTTCTCGCATTATAAATAATTTTGTAATAACACCACCGCTCCAAAAAAATCCCGACGCAAACTGTCAAAAACGGCAGGTTGACTGCGGGTTCTAATTGTGGTAGTATTAGCGCGGTCTCTCCCAAGGAAAAGAGTTAAATCATGAGTCTCATTCATTACATCATCAGACGGTTGATTCTGATGATCCTTGTGCTCCTCGGAGTGTCTTTATTGATCTTTACCGTCATGATGCTGCTTCCACCCGGCATGAGGGTCTCTGCTTATGTGAGGAGAGAAAGGATAACACCCGCGCAGATAGAGTCGATGATAAACAAATACGGGCTGAACGACCCGGCGCCGATCCAGTATTTCAGATGGCTGAGGAACATAGTCTCCGGGGAATTCGGGTTTTCGGTGACCTCCGACGCCCCTGTTCTGGAGGGGTTCAGGCAATATTTTCCTATTACACTGGAGCTTGTACTGTGCACAACGCCTCTGATTATTTTGTTCGGGATCTTTCTCGGAACAACGGGTGCGGTAAACAAGGATAAATTTGTAGACCACGGCACCCGCGTTCTTGCCATTATCGGGTATTCTTTGCCGACTTTCTGGCTTGGGCTTTTGCTTCTCATGGCATTTTACGGACTTTTAGGCATCTTTCCCCCGGGCTCGCTTTCCAACGAAAACAAGGAGGTCCTTTTCAGCCCGGAGTTCAAGCGTATCACCCATCTTCTTACGATCGACGCGCGAAAAAGGATAGGATTGTGGATGGCACGCGCGGCACTTCAACTCGATGTCGCGGCCATTATGTTCAACGCTCTTTTCCTTGGTTCGCTTTACGTTGTTATCAACCTTCTTGTGGATGTTCTCTATGCGTATATTGATCCCAGAATAAGACATAAATGACAGATAAATATATCGGAGTTGACTATATGGTTCCAGCATCAGATGAAGATGTCAAAGAAGACAGTATAAAAACTGAAAAAAGTACATTGCACCCCAGGTTTAAAGAGTTTATTTTCTCGATAAAACGCTATTTGAAAAACCCTCTCACAATTATCGGCCTCTTTATTATATTGCTGTTCAGTGTAATCGCGATCCTGTCCCCGGTGATTGCTCCGCCTCCATTTCCTCACGATCCATTTAAAATCCCTCACACAGGCTGGAAGCTCGAACCATTTCCTCCATCCGCGGAGCACCCCCTCGGAACACTCGAGCAGCAGTACGATATTCTTTACGGGATAATATGGGGAACGAGGAGCGCATTTAAAATCGGTTTTTTAGTCGTGCTGACAAACCTTGCGATAGGAGTGGTCCTCGGTTCTCTTACCGGGTATTTCGGGAAAAGGATTACATACAGGCGGCAAGGGCAAACGGGGCTTCACACCTGCGGATAATACTGAAACACGTTTTCCCGAACGCCATCTATTCGGTTTTGATTATAGGCTCCATGAGAATAGGTATAACAATTATTTACGCTGCCGCCCTTTCTTTCCTCGGGTTGGGTTCGGAAACTGGATACGCTGACTGGGGGCAGATGGTCGCCATGTGCAGGAACTGGATCGTAGGCCTTCCGGAAAACAGGCTTGCCTACTGGTATGTCGTTTTTATCCCGGGGTTTACGATCGCTCTATTTGTGCTGGGCTGGAATTTGCTCGGGGACGCAGCCAGGCATGTTTTCGACCCGAGGATGCGGAGAAAATAGTGCAGAA
>DRHN01000384.1 GCA_011049595.1 Spirochaetota bacterium
AGGACCACCGCGGCTATCACGTTGAGCTCGGTGCCGACGATGTAGTGCGGGTTGCTGTACCGCAGCATTGATATGTGCATAACACCCATGATCCCGGCAAGAAAACCCACAAAACAGTAAATAAAGAACTCGATACGGGTTATGCTGAAGCCTGCTCTTTTGGCTGCTTCCCTGTTGCCCCCGATCGCGTAAATACCCCTTCCAAGCATAGTGAACCGCAGAATTACCCAGCTTACCAGTATGACCCCTATCAGTATCAGCACGTATACCGAAAGCCCATACTCGGTGCCGTCAGGCCTGGCCAGGGTAAATACATTGGCATGCCCGAAAGATTTGAAGGAGTCCTGGATATCCCCGGTGTTGAACGGGTCCGTGCCGACGAACGCGAGGAGGCCGCCGTGAAACATGCTCAAAGTCCCGAGTGTTGTTATCAGGGTGGGGAGCTTAAAAACAGAGATCAGAAAAGCGTTTATCGCGCCGAGCGCGACCCCAACCGAGCAGGAAATAAGGAAGGCAAGAGCGAGACTGTCGATATTCGCTGCAGTAAGCACGTTTACAGCGATGTACTGGCCGGAAATCGCGACAGCCGTAAAGGAAACGTCTATCCCGCCTGAAAGCAGCGCGATAAACACCCCCATCGCGAGTATTGCCATACCGGCGCTGCTCTTTAATAGATCGAACATATTCTCCAGTGTTAAGAAGGTCGGGTTGATACTTGTGATTATCATCGAGAAAACAATGAGGACCAGGAAAATATAAGTCTCGTTGTATTTCAGCAATCTTTTATAGTTATAATTGCGTATTTTATCAAAGTTAAACAGCTTCATGGACTTCCTTCCTGCTCATAATACTGAATAGTTTCTCCTCTGTTACCCCGGCAACATCACTGATCTCTTTGATGATCTTTCCCCTGCTTATAATCAGCACCCTATTGCAGTTCTGAAGGATCTCGGGGATTTCATCCGATATTATGATTATCCCCATACCTGATTCAGCAAGGCCTCTGACGATCTTGTGAATGTTGCTCTTCGAGGCTATATCAACACCTATCGTGGGGCCGTCAAGGATGAACACCTTCGGATGTGTGGCCAGCCATTTTGCTGCAACAAGTCTCTGCTGGTTTCCACCTGACAGGCTTTGCGCGGGAGCTTCGACAGAGGGCGTTTTGATTGCCAGCTCCTCCACCCATTTGTGCACCGATTGTTCTTTTTTTACCATGCTTACAAGCCCGAGCCTGTTCAGCAGATTCTTCAGTATGGTCACTACAATATTATTGCTGATGGATTGGTCAACAAACAGCCCCTGGTTCAGCCTGTCTTCCGGCAGATAACCTATACCGGCACTGATGGCATCGGGTATACTTTTGATCCTGACTTTTTCACCGTTTATTAGAATATTGCCCGAATCCGCCGGGTACATGCCGAAAAGAGCAAGTGCCAGCTCTGTCCTCCCTGAACCGAGCAGGCCTGTTATGCCGAGTATCTCACCCGGGTGGAGTGTGAAATTAATATCCTCGAAGTTCCCGGCCTTGGACAGGTGCTTCAATTCCATAAGCGGGGCTTTCTTTTCTCCCTTATCCTTGTAACTGAAAATGGTATCGTCGATCTTTTTGCCCGTCATGAGAAAGACGAGTTTTTCGTTATCCAGCTCTTCAGTGCGATAGGTCCCCACCTTCTTTCCGTCACGTATGATACTCACCCTCTCGGATATTTCAAAAACCTCACTGAGCTTGTGACTCACAAACAGAGTACAGATACCCCGTTTTTTAAATCCCGTAATTACAGTGAACAGCCGGTCGATCTCATCCTTTGTAAGTGAGGAAGTCGGTTCATCCATTATGATGAACCTGGCGTCCTGTGTAAGGGCACGCGATATCGCGACAAGCTGTTTTGACGCCACGGAAATGTCTTCCACCTTTTCATCAAGGTCCAGTTCTTCCCCTATTTCGGAAAGCGCTGTCCGGGCAATCGATCTGATGTCGCTCCAGTTTACCGTCTTGCTGTTGCGTTCGATCTCCTGATTCAATGAAATGTTTTCCGCTACGGTTAGATTGGGGAAGAGAGAGAGGTCCTGGTAGATGATCTGGACACCCTCCCGGATGGAATCGATGGCCCGGATATGAGTGTACCGCCGGCCGCTGATAACGATTTCGCCAGTATCCTGTTTTACGACTCCGGCAATGATCTTTATAAGCGTGGATTTTCCTGACCCGTTTTCACCAACCAGGCAGTGGATCTCGCCGCGATTGATGTCCAGACTGACTTCATCCAGCGCCTGCACACCCACATACGCCTTGCTTATTTTTTTTACTTCAAGAAATTTATCGGCCATATCTTCCGCTTATCTTTCTTCATGGTCAATCAGTTCCTGCTGTTTATTCACATTTGTCCGCATCGGTCCTTGCAAAGTTTAGCACGTCAGTACTCATAAAAAATATGAAACCGGGGGAGCGACCTATAGGACTCTTCCCCCGGATTCAATAAATTTCATATCGAATCTACAGTTTCCAGCTTCCGTCTGAGTTTTTCCAGTCGTCGAGGTTGTCTTTGTTCACGTCTACCCAGGCCTGGCCGTAAACTACCGGCACACCTGCGGCATTGTTCTGGATGGTTACACTCTCATAACCAGGTTTACCAAGGTTATCACCCTCCTTGATCTTGATGCCCTTTAAGGACTGCAGGGCTATATACGCTGTTACATAGCCCGCGTTGGCAGGAACCCAGAAGTGAAAGGACTGGGACGCGCCGCTCAAAATGTATTCACCCGTAACCGAAGGAAGCCCGGTACCGAAGCTCGCCACTTTACCGGTCAAACCTTTGTCCTCGATTGCCTGGGCCGCACCGGGCTGCGTGCTCATCGCGCTGCCCATAATGGCTTTTATGTTCGGGTAGGCCTTTAACAGCTCGAGTGTTTTTTCGTACGCTATCTGCTGATTTTCCTGCTCTTCCAGCCTCGAAGTGACCAACTTTAACTTCGGGTAATTTTCTTTTACCTGAGCTTCCTCACCGTCAACCCACTCGTTGTGCGTCGTTGAAGTCAGATGGCCGACAAAAACCGCCCATTCACCTTCTTCACCCATCCATTTCGCCATCACATCGGCCATGTGTCTGCCGAAAGCGTTGTTGTCAAAAGCTTCGAGGTCATAACTTACCTGCCTCTGGACCGATGCCTCGTGTGTGAAAGTCAGTATACCCGCGTCATTTGCTTTTTTGAACACGGGAACAAGTGATTCCGGGTCATTCGGCACGACCAGTATCGCGTCGACACCCTTGGCAATGAGGTCCTCGATCAGCTGGACCTGGGCTGCGGGATCGGCGGTGTCCGCCCCGATCTGGTAGGCATTCACATCATCATATTTGTTGCCGAGCTCATCGACGCCGAGTCTCATGTTGTCGAACCACGCGACACCCTCGAGTTTCACGACCATGACGATCTCAAAAACGTCTTTGTCTTTAGTCCCTTTGCTCGCCATGAACACACCTGCTGCCACTGCCAGTACCACAAAAACAATAATCAGTTTTTTCACATGCACCTCCTTAAATATTATTTATAAAAATCTTAAACTGAATAGTAACATAGAAATGTTTATTGTCAAGAAATAATTTATTCAAGCAAGGTTTATAGCAAACCATTCTTATAAATACGAGTTTTGTTGTAAATGTTTTAATATACATGTTTTTTTCATGACGATTCTTGATTTTTATAATTTCCTTGCCAAAAAACAAGAAAATTGGTATTTAGGTACTGATGCAAGACCTCATGCACAAAATGCTGAGACAAGAGAAAGGTTGACCATCTACTAAATGAATAACATAAAGATCAAAGCTGTAATCTGGGACTTCGATGGTGTTATTATAGAATCCGAGCCGCACCATATAGATGCTGAAACCGAAACCCTGAAACAGTATGGATTCAGGCTGACACGGTCTGTTGCTCTGGAATATCTCGGTGTAAGGCTCGAAGATTATTTTTCTGATATTGCCGATCGATTTCATATAGACGCTCCTGTTGATGAAATGATAAGCAGACACTACAATACACTGATAAGATATTACAAAGAAGTTTTCCCTCTGGTACCCTATGTTGTGGAAGTTCTCGAGGAGCTGAAGGGCAGGTACATCATGAGTGTCGCGACAAGCAGAGAAAAACAGCTTGCCAGGCTGGCCATGGACCGCTATTCACTTCTCAAATATTTCGGTCACGTTGTTTACGGGGAGGATGTAAACCAGGGAAAACCCGACCCCGAACCGTTCCTGACGGCCGCAAAACTGATGGATATTTCGCCGGGATCTGCCGTGGTTGTCGAGGATTCGACGAGCGGGGTAAAGGCGGCCAAAGATGCAGGCATGGTTGTTATTGTAAGGATCGCCTCTTATAATCGTGAACTGGATTTTTCCTATGCCGATTACACAATAGAAGATTTGCGAGAGATACCACCGCTTTTGAAACGATTAAACGGATGAGTAAAAGAAACAGGAGGAGGACAGATATGAGGTTTGAAAACAAAACAGTCATAATAACCGGGGGGGACAAAGGCATCGGGCGGGCCGTTGTTTTAGCCTTTGCAAAGGAAGGTGCCAATACCGTCATAGGCTATAACAGGGACCTTGATTCGGCAAAGAAGACAGGCCGGATGGTTGAAAATGAGGGCGGAAACTTTGAGATCTTTAAAGTAGATGTGAGGATAAAAGAAGAATGTGAAAAATTGGTCGAGACCGCGGTAAAAAGGTTCGGCCGCCTGGACATTGCAGTCAACAACGCAGGTGTGTCCACGATGAACTGGGCCGTCGATCTGACAGAGGAGGAGTGGGACTTCAATATGGATGTAAACGCTAAAGGGGTCTTTTTTTCCTGCCAGTCCGAGGTTAAACAGCTCATCAAACAGGGAAACGGAGGTAAGATCGTCAATATCTCCTCGATCGCCGGTAAAAGGCAGGCTATGCTGCTTTCGCACTACGCGGCTTCTAAATTCGCCGTGCTTGGTTTTTCAAAATCCCTGGCCCTGGAAGTTGCGAGCCACGGGATAAATGTAAACTGTGTTTGTCCCGGGCTTGTGCGTACATCGATGCAGGAAAGAGAGATCGAGTGGGAGGCAAAACTGCGCGGGATGAGCAAGGAAGAGGTGATAGATGAGTATCACAATGCCGTCCCCCTGGGGAGACTGGAGGAGCCGGAAGACGCAGCGAAACTGGTGCTGTTTTTAGCATCAGAAGATGCGGCGTACATGACCGGGCAGGCAGTAAATGTCGCGGGGGGGTTGGAGATGGCGGTCTGATATGATTTTATTGATACAGCTGCACATCATGGTTTTAACACGAGTACCGATCAATAACATAAGGGGAAAAATATGGAAAACGAAAATATTATCAGCCAGGTGACGGAGTACATTGACTCCGAGAAGGACAACATTTTATCGACATTAAAAACTTATATAAATTTTCGCTCCACAAACACAGAACAGCTGGTAGAGGGTGAAAAAACTGAAATGGTGGAATGTCAAAAATGGATCGCCGAAGAGCTCGAAAACATGAGTTTTTTTGACAAGATCGATTATTACGAGCTCGAGGAGGGCAGGCCTAATGTCGTCGGTGTGAGAAAGGGGGAGGGAAAAGGCCGCTCCCTGCTTTTCAACACCCATTCCGACGTTGTAACAGTAAGCGAAGAGCAGAAAAACGAATGGACGGAGCTGTCCCCCTTTGACGGGGGGGTCAAGGACGGAAAGGTATGGGGCAGAGGTTCGACAGACATGAAAAGCGGCGGCACTTCAATGCTTTTCGCGGCAAAAGCGATAAAAGCGCTTGGCCTGAAACTCAAGGGCGACCTTCTTTTGACCTATGTTGACGGCGAAGAATCAGGGAGGGCGGAAATAGGCATCTGGTCTATATTCGACAGGGGATACACCACGGATTTCGGTATCATGTGCGAACCGACAAATTTGAGTGTTTACAATAAATCAAAAGGGGAAATTTATTTCGATATAAAAATCAAGGGAAAATCGACGCATATCTGCAACAGGTACAAGACCATCTGGCCTCAAAGAACAAAAGAGGAGCAGATTGGGGTAAACGCGATCGACAAGATGGTAAAGATCATAAACGCCTTTAACGAGCTGGAAAGGTCGTGGGGGCTGGACTATTACGATCCTTCAGTGGATCCCGGCGCTACAACCCTCACAATATCGCAGATAAACGGAGGGGAGAGCTTTTCCTCTCAGGCCGGAGAATGCCGGATGATGATCGCTTCGATGATCTCCCCCCGGACAACCGTAGATAATATTAAAAAACAGATCATTGACACAATCGAGTACATTGCGGATCATGATCCCTGGCTCAGAGATAACAGGCCGGAGTACAAGCTGCCTTTCCCGCCGAAGATACCGCTGAACACTCCTGAAGATGATGACACGATCCAGACTATGGTTAAATCCTATGAGCAGGTTATGGGGGCCCCGCCGAATATTGCGGCATCCCCATTTGTGGGCGACTGCAATTACATGTTTGAAAAAGGAATAAAGGGAATATACTGGGGGCCGGGCGATCTGAGCATGGGTATCCACGGAACGAATGAGCATGTCCCTGTTGATCATGTACTCAACGCGGCAAAGATGTACGCCGCGGCAATAATAAACTGGTGCGGTATTGTTGAATAATACTCTACATCATAAAAACACCAGCATCCGGTACGGGATCAGGTACACAAAACGGAAAAAAACTATCGGTATAAAAATCTGCGGGGAAAAACAGGTCACTGTATGCTCCCCGAGAGGTTTCGGTAAAAAATACATTGAAGGCTTATTAATTCGAAAATGGGACTGGATAATCAGGGAAAGCCGCCCTGTTGAAACAAAAAATGTCCGGATGGAGGGAGATCCGGTTCTATTTCTGGGAAAAAAATACAAGCTTTCAATAAAAAATACCCGGAACACCCGCAGCCTGAACAACATTGCCGCACCATATCTTGATCAGGGTTCGATATGTGTACCATCCGGTAACCCGGGAATACAAAACGCCTTGATTGACTTCTATAAAAAAGAAGCTGGTAAAACAATAAAAGACAGGGTCAGCCATTATGCGGCCGCAATGGGAGTATCCCCACGGAAGGTCATGATAAAGGACAACAGGGCAAGCTGGGGGACCTGCACATCAAAAAAAACATTAAACTTCACCTACAGGCTGATCATGGCCCCGATAAAAATCGTAGACTATGTTGTGGTGCACGAGCTTGCCCATCTCGTTCACATGGGGCATTCAAAAGAGTTCTGGAAAACTGTCGGCTCTTATATATCCGACGTTAAACAAAAAAGAAAATGGCTGAGAGAAAACGGGCACGCTTTACAGCCGTGACACCCGGTCCGGCTTAATCTGCGCACTCCCAGCCTTCGACCGTTATCTGCATTTCCCTGTACACCTCATCAGAGCCAGGTCTTTTTGATTTCCCCTCTATCTGTATGACACTACCTTCAAGCCTTACAAGCCCGCCGCAGTCTATTTTTTCTTTTGAATATATAACAAGCTGGTCTTCACCAACATCAAAGTATTCCATATACCGATAATCCGGGTTATCGTCGATCATGTGCTGCCAGGGCATTGTGGATATCCTTCCCTCCAGCACTATCCTTTTCCCTATGTACCCGGTTAATTGGGATGTTCCTTCCAGATATTCATATTTTTTCTTCCCCGCGCATCCGGAAAAAAGAACAAGGACAATTATCAACATGACGCTGTGTTTCATCATAGTATTTATTATAGGGGACCGAAAAACCAATGTCAAAGAAACTGAAATGCTAACCAAATGTCAAATAACAATTGATTTTTATTTCAGCAGAATTAGCTTTCTTTAAATCGAAAATGTCCTTAAAATTGTTTCCTGCCAGAGTTTTCCTGGTTACGCCCCGGGATTGTTTCCGGCATCATTTTTGTTAAACATTATTTCCCGCAATATTATATTCTGGGTTATTGAATCATTATGGGCTGATAACTCGTTTATACACGATACAGGAGGTCACCATATGAAAGCGGCAGTCTGGGAAGGTCCGAACGATCTTCAGATAAAAAATGTACCCTGCCCCGTTCCATCGGAAAATGAGGTTCTGATAGAAACCAGAGCAGTCGGAATTTGCGGGACGGACCTTGAGATAT
>DRHN01000385.1 GCA_011049595.1 Spirochaetota bacterium
ATACATGCTCCACGGAAAGGAACCGGACCCCCTTGAAGGGAAAATGATGGACCAGTGCCTTATCCTTCATGCGGAGCACAGTTTTAACGCTTCAACATTTACAGCCCGGGTTGTAGCAAGCACGCTGTCGACCTGCTATTGCAGCATTGCCGCTGCCATAGGTGCTCTTTTCGGTTCCCTGCATGGAGGGGCCAACGAAAAGGTTATGGCCATGGTCGAGTCTATCGGGTCTGTTGAAAAAGCCCCGGGATATGTAAATCAGGCCCTTGACGAGCACAAAAAAATAATGGGTATGGGACACCGCGTGTATAAGGCGCAGGACCCAAGGGCTACGGTTATGGAGGAGTTTCTCGATACGCTGTCAAAAAAGAAAGATGATTCTATAAATTATGAAATACTTAAAGAGGTAAGAAAGGTCTTTAGGAAGCGGATGGAAGAAAAGGGGAAACCAATATACGCAAATGTAGATTATTTCTCGGGAGGTGTTTATACTTTGATGGGCATTCAGTCATCTTTATTTACACCGATCTTTGCCATGTCCAGGGCCGCGGGGTGGCTGGCGCATATTCTTGAACAGAGAAGTGACAACCGTTTGTTCAGGCCGAAAGCCCTGTATTCAGGTTACGAACACCGCGAGTTTGTCAGTATTGAAGAAAGGGGCCGCTAATTGTCTAAAAGGGATCCGGTAGATAGATATCCGGCAGATAGATTAGAATCTGATTCGATGGGGGAGGTTTCCATCCCATCCTGGGCTTACTGGGGTGCCCAGACTCAGAGGGCAGTCCGCAATTTTGATGTTTCTACTTCAAGAATACCCGGTCTGATGATCGAAGCATTGGCCCTGATCAAAAAAAACGCGGCCCTGGCCAACAGCGAGCTGGGATTGATAGACAGCAAGATCGCTGAAGCTGTCGCCGAAGCAGCTGTAGAAGTTCTTGAGCGTAAATGGGACAAACATTTTCCCGTTGATGTTTTTCAGACAGGGTCCGGGACCTCATGGAACATGAATGTAAACGAAGTCATTGCCAATAGAGCAAACGTGATCCTTGGTCATCCAATAGGAAACAGAGACCCTGTTCACCCGAATGACCATGTTAACCGGTGTCAGTCCTCCAATGATGTCATACCTGCAGCCATCCATATAGCCGACCGGATCGCGGTGGAGAGGCTGCTGCCGAAACTCGGGCTCCTCTCTAAAAGTCTGGCCGGGAAAGAAAAGGAGTTCAAAGATATACTGAAATTAGGGAGGACCCACCTGCAGGATGCGGTGCCTATGACACTCGGGCAGGAGTTCGGGGGATTTAAGAGTCAGATAGAAAAAGGAATACAGCGAGTAAAGACTACCTGCACAAATCTTGAAGAGCTGGCTCTCGGTGGTACGGCAATAGGGACAGGGATCAACTGTCACCCCCGGTTTGCGGGGCTGACCGTTTCCAGAATCGCGAAAGATACCGGATTACCCTTTGTCACGGCGCAAAACAAATTTGAAGTCATTGCCGCCAGGGACGCACAGGTCGAGTTGATGGGCGCATTGAATACCGTTGCCGTGAGCCTTTCCAGGATCGCAAACGACATGCGGCTTCTTGCGAGCGGGCCGAGAGCCGGTATCGGCGAAATCATTCTCCCGTCACTCCAGCCGGGCAGCTCCATAATGCCCGGCAAGGTCAACCCTGTAATTCCTGAAATGGTTATTCAGGTTGCGGCATATATAAGCGGAAAAACCTTTTCCGTCACCATTGCGGGTCAAATCGGCCCTCTGGAGCTGAACATGATGCATCCCCTGATAGCATTTGAAACACTTACGGCAATGGATATTCTCCTGAAGACATGCGAGGCTTTTGCCGAAAAATGCATAAACGGCATCAGGGCAAATAAAGAACGGTGCGCGCATTGGATAGAGTGGAGCCTGGCACTTGTTACACCTTTGGCGACTGAAATCGGATATGACAGGGCAGCGGAACTTGCTTACAAGGCGTACAAGGAAAACCGCACAATACGGGAAGTAGTGGAAGAAGCTGAAATACTTCCCCCGAACAAAATCAATGAACTGCTGGATCCAAAAAACATGATATGATCTTGATGATCGGAACATGACGGCCAGCCTGCTTCTAAAGGAGGACACATGAAAAAATATGTTTGCGATGTCTGCGGTTATATTTATGACCCTGCTGAAGGGGACCCGGATTCAGGAATCGCGCCGGGAGCGGCTTTTGAGGATCTTCCGGATGACTGGGTGTGCCCTGTGTGCGGAGCCCCGAAGGAGGATTTCACTTTAGAAGAATAAAAAGAGAGAATAAAAAATGACATCTGAAGATGTTAGAAATGAAGCAAGAAAAAAACTCAAAGGCATATGCGGAGTGTACAGAGACTGCGACGGACTCCCCAACCGTATCTGCCAGGGGCAGAGTTATGGAGGTACCCTGGGGATTGGCGGGATCGGCGCGGGGTACAGCTTCAGCAATAATGTAAAAGCGCTGGCAAATATCCATTTTAAAATGCGGTTGATAAGCAGTCATTTTACCCCCGACACATCCACCACGATCTTCGGAAAAAAAGTATCCATGCCTGTTTACGGCGCGCCTGTCACAGGTGTAAATAGCTTCGGCGGGGAGGATGTTATCACGGAGGAGGAGTTTTGCAGGGCAACGGTCCTCGGCTGCAGGGAGGCAGGGTCTATCGGGTGGCGCGGTGACACGTTCACCTACACATTGGAGAAATCTTTCGGCCTCAATGCAATTAAAGAAGCCGACGGCTGGGGGATTAAAATCTGTAAACCAAGGGACCAGGAAACATTAAAACAGTTTATAAAAAAAGCGGAAAAAGTCAACGCTATCGCGGTCGGTGTCGATGTAGACGGCTGCGGTTCCTTTGCCATGGCAGCTCACGATAAACCTGTCTACAGAAAATCTATTGCCGACCTTAAGGAACTGTCCGATTCCACAGAGCTTCCCTTCATAATAAAAGGTGTGATGTGTGTGGAAGATGCAGAAGCTGCCGTCCAGGCAGGCACTGATGCTGTTGTAGTTTCCAATCATGGGGGAAGGGTACTGGACCACACCCCGGGAACTGCGGAAGTCCTTCCGGATATAATTGCCGCGTTAAAAGGGAAGATCCTGATTTTGGTGGACGGCGGCGTCAGGACCGGTTATGATGTACTGAAAATGCTTGCACTGGGCGCTGACGGGGTCCTGGTCGGCCGTGACATTGTGCGGGCGGCAGTAGGCGGCGGTATTGAAGGGGTAAGAATACAGATGGATTACATAAAAAAGACGCTGTCCAGGGCTATGCTTATGACGGGCTGCCCCTCGGTAAAAGATATTTCAAAAAATATTCTAATTTAGGTGAAGATTTCAGTTTGAGAGAAAATTAAATAAATTACAAGGCGGGAAGGCGATGTCATTTCTTTATCTCGGCAACAAACCTGTTGTTTTTTATTTAGGCATAATTTTGGCCACTCTGTTGGCAGCCCAATTTATAACAGTAAAGATCGGGCCGCGGAAGCATTTTAAACTCCACAAATCCCTGGGGTATACCATATTTATCGTTGCCTGCGTGCACGCGATAACAGGTCTTATGTTGTACGTTCTGTGATTGCTTCACGATCTTTAAGTTATCGATAGACTAAACCATCATCAGCTATTTTTCATGTCTATGACTGTGTCCGGAGGGACTGTGAGCGATATCAGTTTTGACCGGTATCTTGTTGACAGCGGTTTTATAACTGAAGACGAGCACGAAAAAATCCTGCAAATTTATAAGGAAAATAACCTGACAGGTAAAATTGCCATCGAGCATAATTTTATAAAACAGGAAAACCTTGATGATGTGATCAGCTACCAGGGCAGGCACGGGAATATAAAATTTGGCGAAGCTGCAGTCACCATGCACTTCAAAAGAAACCGTAATATATAGACCGACGGAAAACCCTTTTCGGTAAGTTTAAGTTCATATAATGACGGGAGGATTTAATGAGCGGCAATAATAAAATCGACACGGGAATAGGAAATACGGGTGAAAGTCGAAAAAAATCCGGTGCGCGGTCAGGCTCCGGTGCGGAAAAGCTCGCGATACACGGCGGGCTGCCTGTGCGTACTGAACCTTTTCACGCGTGGCCGGTTTTTGATAAACGGGAGGAAGAGCTTTTGCTGCAGGCATTGAAGAGTCTGGACTGGTCATTTAACGGACCTCTGGAGCTAAAGTTCGCTGAGATGTTTTCGAAATTTCACGATGCGCCCTTCGGGTTTTGCGTGGTAAACGGTTCTGTTTCCCTTGAAATCGCCTTGAAAATCGCTGACATTCGGCCGGGGGATGAGGTTATAGTGCCCCCGCTGACGTGGATGGGAACAGCGGCGTCGGTGCTGTTCAAAAACGCTGTGCCCGTGTTCGTTGATATTGAGCCCGATACCTACTGCATAGATCCTGATCTTGTCGAAGCTGCCATTACCCCCAGAACAAGGGCTATCATCCCTGTACATTTGTACGGCAACATGGCTGACATGGACAGGATCATGGAAATTGCTGAAAAGCGGGGGTTGACGGTCATAGAAGATTGCGCGCACACTCACGGCTCTAAATGGAGGGGTAAAGGGGCCGGTTCAATAGGTGATTTCGGTTCGTTCAGCTTTCAGCAAAGCAAGCTGATAACTTCGG
The DNA here is from genome assembly GCA_011049595.1 of Spirochaetota bacterium. Taxonomy (GTDB): domain Bacteria; phylum Spirochaetota; class B62-G9; order B62-G9; family DRHN01; genus DRHN01. The sequence goes on from DRHN01000385.1 coordinate 4,651, forward strand.
GCGAGGGCGGGTTTATTATGACCAAAAAAGAAGCCTTCGCGGAAGAAATATACGCTTACAAACACGTTGGGTATCACCGCAAGGGGAAAATGTGGAATTTTTTTTACGAAGGTGATTATGATAAGGGGCTGCTCAAAGGCGCGTTTATCGGGGAGAAGAAAAATACCTTTATAGGACATAACTATCGTTTTAATGATTTTCAGGCAGCAGTATTACTCGCGCAGCTGGAGCGTTTACCCGCGCAGATCCGCAAACGCGAGGAAAACGCGGCGATCCTTTCGCAAGGCTTGTCAGCAATAAACGGTGTAAAGCCCATGCGGCGCGACCCCCGCGTTTCACGGCAGAGCTACTACCAGTATGTGTTCCGCTGCGGCATTGAAGAATTTCTCGGTGTAAAATCCACACAGATAAGGGACGCTCTGAGGGCGGAGGGCATTTCCTGCGGTATTGTGTACGACCCTGTGTACAGGTGTCCGCTTTTCAGCCCCGATACGGGCGGCTACCCGTTTAAGTTTTCCGACTACGGTGAAAAAGTTAAATATGATGAATTGTACCTGAAAGTTGTGGAAACCGCAGCCACTCATGAAGCAATAACCATACCTCATGAAGTTCTTTTAGGCTCCAGGAAGGACATTTCGGATATAATAGAGGCAGTAGCAAAGGTAAGAAAAAACCGCGATATTTTGAAGGAGACAGGCCGATAGCTGCCGGTCACACAAATTACACTGTAACCCGGATATGATTCGGGTTACTAATAAGGAGCAGGCCATGGAGTTCCCGAAAATCGAAGTTTTAAAAAATGAGGAAGTGCTGGATATTCATAATTCGGCATTGAGGATACTCGATGAGCTCGGTTTTAAAACAGACTCTTCTGATATTGCCGAGCTGATGAGAAGAAACGGTGTCGATGAAACAGATGGAGCCCTGCATATACCTCCCCGGATGGTTGAAAAAGCGCTGGATTCAACCCCGAAGTCGATAAAGCTGTACACGCCGTCAGGAACTTTATCCAGAACAATCGGCGACGGTGTGCCGCTTATTTTTACGGGTCACCAGGCTGTTTTCGTGCTCGATCATGGGGTATCAGAGCCCCGCGCCGGGCGAAAAAAAGACACAAGGAATTTTACCCGGCTTGCGAACGCGGTTGAAGAAATTGACGGGATCGCGGTCCAGGTTTATCCGCAGGAGGTTCCGGGACATTCCGCTATTGTTCATGCAATGGAATCTATGCTCACATATTCTGACAAACCGATGTTTTTTGCCCCCGAACATGGAAACGCGTTTGAAGCAATATGTGACCTCGCGAAGGCAGCTTCGGGAAGCAGTGATCTTGGTGAACGCCCATTCTTAATAGCTCAGCCTTCTCCCCTGTCCCCCCTTTTCTGGGTGGAAGGGTCGTCAAGATGCATAATAGAGGCAGCCAAAAAAGGTATCCCGCTGGCGATACTGCCGATGCCTGTACCCGGTATGGCAGGCCCGGTTACGCTTGCCGGCGCCCTCACGCTTCAGCACGCTGAAACTCTGCTGGGGTTTGTAATCACCCAGCTTGTAAACCCCGGGACACCTGTGATTTACGGGGCAGCGTGGGTTACGTTCGACATGGCAGGGGGAGGGATAGATATCGGGTCTCCGGAAAAATATCTGCTGAGCGTTGCGACCCCCCAGCTTGCCCGTTTTCTCGGTCTTCCATGCATGGCCGCGGGGCCGGACACAAACTCACATATACTGGACATCCAGAATGGCGTCGAAAAGGCTTTGTCTGCTGCTGCCGATATGCTTTCCGGTACCGATATAATTGTAAATACCGGGATGTTTTCAAACGCGATGACAGTATCTCTGGAGCAGGTCCTTATTGACGCTGAGATAGTTTCGATGCTCCGCAGAGTAAGACGCGGGATTGAAGTAAATGAGGAAAGCATTGCCGTTGATGTCATAAAGAGGGTAGGGATAAAAGGGGAGTTTTTAACGGACCCCCATACATTAAGCCATTTTAAACAGGAGTTGTGGGACACGCGCGGGCGTTTGTTCCAGAGGGACAAGGCTGACAAATGGATAGCATCGGGAGCACGTGAAGCTGCGGACCGGGCCCACGAGCGGGTTGAAGAGATACTGTCAAAGCCGCCCCGGGAATTCCCCGGATCTGATCAGCTGTCTGAAATGGAAAAAATAGTTGCAGAGTTTGATAAAAAACATACATTAGAATAAAAATTTACTGCCTGAATATCAATTTTAATATCTCAATATATTTCATTTTCTTTTTTATATACCAACAAGTAATAAATACCTGGTGTCATGTCAACCTTGTAATGACGCAACCCTCTCCGCGGTAGCGCTACAGCTCGGCGTTGACGATGAAACCAGCATCCACGAGCAGGGCAGCACTCGTGATATAACTCGCGTCGTTGCTCAGCATGAACGCAATGGCACCTGCCAGCTCCCCGGGCTCCCCGATCCGGTGGAGCGAGATACGATCCTTGTAGTATTTCTCGATCTCCGGGTGGTCGAACAATTGCGCACCCATATTCGTGCGTACTGCGCCTGGTTCGATGACATTCACCCGGATCCCATGCTCACCGAGGACTGACCCGAGGGCTTTGCCTAACATGCTGATTGCGCCTTTTGTCCCGCAGTAAGCAACCTGCATTGGGGCACCCACGTGGGCGGAAATCGAGCTCACCATGACAATAGAGCCGCCATGCCCATCCTTGATCATCTGCTTCGCGGCTTCAGTACAGACCACCCATGTTCCCCGGATATTCGTTTCCGAAAGGCGGTTGAAATCCTCAAGCGAAGTTTCGTCCCACTTCATAAACGGGTTAATCGCAGCGTTCGACACGACGTAGTCGAGCCGTCCCCCCCGACGGGCCACCTCCTGCACCATCTCGATGACCTGTTCAGGGTTGCGCATGTCCGCAACGACCGGAAATCCCTGCCCCCCGGCCTCTTTGATCAGACGCAGTGTTTCCCCGGGGTCACCTGTCGGCCGCTGGTTCACGCCGACAAGCGCTCCCTCGGCTGCAAGCCGAACTGCGGTGGCTTGGCCGATGCCGTTGGTGGCGCCGGTGACCAGGGCAACTTTACCGACAAACCGCTTCTCCATGATATTTGCTCCTTTGTGTTAGGTTTATAGGCCCAAATCCTGCAAAGCTTCGGGGCAGAAAATGCTTTGGGACGAAATGAATATTTGGCTGCAGTGCGCCCTGCTTAAGCATATGCACATGCCGGAAAGACCAGCATATACCAAATGTACTGCATCTCTTAACAAGATAACCTACATCCCGGAATAACGGGAAGTACTTTACAATACAAAATATTATGGAATTAAGAATATGGATCAAAGAACAGCTGTCCAAACAATAAATAAGTATTTAATTACTTGAAAAAGAAGAAATATAAGATAAAAAAGGCCTGCCTTTTCGGCTCATATGCCGGCGACGTATATAATGATGACAGTGATATTGATATAGCTTTAGTCATAGAAAATATTGAAGATCATTTCGGCACACAGATTAATTTGATGAAACTGAGAAGGAAATATGATACTCGTATTGAGCCTCATCCATTTAAAATTGAGGACTTTAACGAATCACACCCCTTTGCTTTTGAGATTTTAAAGAAGGGAATTGAGATCAGATAGCTTCATGGCAAGATCTCAAATATCCTGGCTTTTGCATAACTCGATCAGGGTGATGACATTTTCAATAGGAGCATCTGTAGGTATAGATCCCGAGGGGCCTAACAGGTACTTTCCATCCCTTCCAAGCAGCTTTAGGGCTGCTCTTGCTTCTCTTACAACATCCTCAGGTGTCCCCAGGGGAATAGTGCTCTGGCATCCAAGCCCCTCGAAGAGGACAATATCCTTACCATATTCTTTTTTTATAAACTCCAGATCCATAACCTCAGGCTGTGTCGGGTCTGTTATGTCTACTCCCAATTCTATAAGGTCAGGGTACAGTTCGGTGATATTTCCATCAGTGTGAGATATAACAAGATCACCCTTTTTTTTCGCAGCTACATACATCTCTTTTAGACGGGGTTTTAAAAATGTTCTCCAGCTTTCCAGCCCCATAAAAAGACCGTCCTGTCCCGCCCAATCTTCTAAAAACCACACCCCGTCAATGTATGGAGGTATCTGCTCAATCACTCCCAGGATAAACTCAAGAGCAGAATCCAGCATTTTGTTGATAAATCCTCTGTTACCGAGCGCCATCCCCATTAATAGATCCTGCATGCCGGTTACATGCCAGGCAGTATCCAGAATCCCAATCAGATAAGAATTTTTTATTTATCCCTCTGCCGGCCTATCTTTTTTTAAATTTCTGCAATTCACTGATGAGTACTGCGAAGAGAATAATCAAACCACTTGCCACTTCCTGGGCAAAAGGATCAATTCCCATGAGGATCATACCATTTCGTAAAAACCCAATGAACAGCACTCCTAAAAATGTGCCAAAAATCGATCCTCTGCCGCCGGAAAGGCTTGTTCCCCCTATAATAACAGCAGCTATTACTTCAAACTCCAGCCCCATAGCAATTTTTGATGAACCGGCACTGATTCGAGAAGAAAGAATAATGCCGCTCAGGGCAGCCATAAATCCCGTTAATGCATATGTGATAATTCTCGTTCTTACAACCGGGATGCCCGAAAGTTTCGCTGCTTCTTCATTACCACCTATGCTGTACACTGAACGCCCATATACCGAGCGTTTACTCAAAAAGAAGAATATCACAAATGCCACGATCATAAAAACAACCGGTACCGGGATAACACCTGCAACACTTCCCTGGCCCCAGAAATTAAAACTTTCAGGAAAAGGGGTTATAGACCAGGCACTGGTGATAAGCCGGCCTGCGCCGCGCAGGCTCATGAACATACTTAAGGTTACCACGAAAGAAGGAACGTTTAATTTTACCCGAACAAGTCCCGCAGCTGCATGAATAAAAACTCCGAGGAATAACACAAATGCAACTGTCCATCCTAAAGGCCACTTATGAGTTATCGCGAGAACCCCCAGTACTGAGGAAGCAAAAGCTGTTGCCGATCCGACGCTTACATCGATATCTCCGGAAATTATAACGAATGTCATGCTGCATGCGATCATTCCGGTAAATGACATCGCCCGTAAAATATTGAGCAGATTGCGATAGGTTAAAAAGTTCGGGGCGGTAAAGGACAGTAAAATAAAAAGCACGATGACCCCGATCAACAGTCCCAGCCGTGATAAAGACTGTCTGATACGGACCAGCAGAAGTGGGTTTTCATTTATTTGCATTGCCTCAGGCATTGATTTTTTCCTCCATTACTAAAGCCATAAGATGTTCTAAATCAATATCTTTTGGAAACAGTTCATTGGTTAACCGACCGTCTTTCATAATAAGAATCCGATCTGCAATATTTAAAATTTCTTCTATTTCTGATGATATAAAAAGAATTCCCATTCCCTCCACAGCAAGGTCGCGCATGAGGCTGAAGATCTGCTCCTTGGCATGAATATCGATCCCCCTCGTAGGCTCGTCCATTATTAACACGTCGGGCCGGGTATTCAGCCAATTCCCGATAACCACTTTCTGTTGATTCCCTCCGCTCAACGTTCCGGTTTCAACTTCCAGACCTGCAGTTTTAATATCTATCTCTTTTACCATTTTTTCAGCTAAAGATCTTTCAATTTTTGGTTTAAGAACTCCATTCCTGCTGATCCGTTCCAGACTGGCCAGGGTCAAATTTTTTTGAACGGAAAACACAGGTACAAAACCCTGCATCCTCCGGTCTTCAGGTGTTACTCCCAACCCAAGGTGTTTCATTGAAGAAGGGCTTGGTTTGGTAACTACCTTCCCTTTGAGGTGTATTTCTCCTCCCTCAAAGGGATCACTTCCAAAAATTGCACGAACCAGCTCAGTTCTCCCGGAGCCTAACAATCCTGCTATTCCCAATATTTCTCCACCCCGAATTTCAAACGAAATATCATGGAGTACACCCTTGCGGTTCAAATGTTTAACTGATAATCTTACATCGCCCAATATTATATCCTTCCCGAATTCTTCGCTTTGCCAGTCTTCTCCAATCATCATCTGAGCAATACGCGCAGCAGAAGCTTCGGAAACGGGAATAGTGCCGATGTGCATCCCGTCACGTAAAATGGTTACACTGTCTGCCACCTGAGGTACTTCCTGAAGTCTGTGGGTTACATAAATAATCGAGTGCCCCTGTTCGGCAAGACTTCGCACAACGTTATGCACGATCTTAACTTCTTCTGTTGGAAGCGCGCTTGTCGGTTCATCAAGAATTAAAACACGGGGACCATAGGAAATTGCCTTTGCAATTTCGGTCAGCTGCTGCTCAGCAATGCTCAACTGAGATACCAGCGCATCCAGATCCAGATGCACCTTAAGCTGATCAATTGAAGCCCGTGCCTGTCTACGTATCTCTTTCAGGTCTATTACTGGTAAACCGAAAAGATTTTTTCTCGCCCATCGTCCGAGCAGGATGTTTTCAGCTACCGTAAGCTCCGGGACAAGACTCATCTCCTGGTATACAGTACTTATTCCTTTCTTAAAAGCATTTTGCGGATTGTCGATTGTCACATGATCATCATCGATGAGGATTTTACCGCTGTCAGGCCTTACTGCGCCGCTCAGTATCTTCACAAGAGTTGATTTACCTGCACCATTCTTCCCCAGCAGAGCGCGCACTTCCCCCTTGTTGAGGGTAAAATCCATACTGTCCAGGGCCGTCACTCCCGGATAATACTTTGTAATTTTTTCAAGACGCAGTATAGGCTTCATGAAAATTCCTTGAATGTGATTGAACTCATACTACAGACGGGATATCCGTCATTTTTCCGAATATCCCGTCTTTTTTTCAGATGTTACTTTTAATCCCATTTAATAGATTTGCCGGCCCAAATCTTCCCCTCCGTATCAATAAACTCCTGTACCTTTTCCCTATCATCACGTCCAAAGTATATCACCGGTGAGTACTTTATTTCAGGCACATCTTTTCCATCAAGAACATCCAGGGCTGTCAGAAGGGTATTGTATCCAAGCTCATATGGTGACTGTCCTGAGGTACCCAGCAGGATATTATCATCAGAGAGCAACATCTGTCCGAGCTGGACGTTCATATCAAGCCCAAACACGGGAAGATCCAGCCCCAAAGATTTGACTGCCTGTACTATACCTACTGTTCCTCCTTCATTTTCAGACCACAGGATATCGATTTCCGGATGGGCCTGGAGTATTGCCTCTGCTACACTCACAGACTCGTCTGCAACAAATCCCTGCTGGTTAATAACAACCTCAACATCGAGCCCTTCGAGTTCATTAAAGAACCCATCTTTTCTCTCAACACAGAGCTCATAAATTTCACAGTTCAACATCCCCAGTTTCGCTTTGCCGCCCATTTTTTCTTTCACATATTTTGCAAGTTCTTTCCCGGTTGCTGCGCCATGCTCTTCTCCGGGAGTGAATAAAAAGGAAGAAACAACACCAGTTGCGTTAACAGTCGTATTGAAAGCTATTATTGTAACGCCTGCCTCCTTTGCTTTCTTTAAAGCTGCAACAGATCCATCAAAGGAAACGGGAGTTATCAGAATCGCATCGACTCCTTTGGTAATCATATCATCAATGATCGAAGCCTCCTTTGCCTCATCAAGCTCCGAGTGGGAACCACAATGCTATCTGGCCGCAAATATAAGAAATTTGTAAAAATAATTATCTGATTACAACAACAATAATTAGCCGAAAGAAATAAGAATAAATGACCGAAAATAAATTATCAGTTTACCAATACCA
>DRHN01000386.1 GCA_011049595.1 Spirochaetota bacterium
GATGAGAGGTATGTGAAAATGAGCCCCGGAGATTACATGAGAAAAATTGTCAGTGAACTGGAAAAGACAGTTCCAAAAATTAAAAATAAAGATACAAATATGTTAATAGAAAAAATCATAAAAGCAAAAAGGGTATTTACAGCTGGTGCCGGCAGATCAGGGCTAATGGTAAAAGCTTTTGCAATGAGGCTGATGCACATAGGAATTACATCCTATGTTTTAGGGGAAACTGTCACTCCAAGTATAGAAAAAAGTGATCTGCTTATAATTGGATCAGGTTCGGGAGAAACCGAAAGCCTTTGTTTCATGGCCGAAAAAGCAAAACAGATAGGCGCTGATCTTGCTGTCATAACGATATTTTCTGATTCTACTATTGGAAAGCTGGCCGATATTATAATCACCATACCCGCTCCCACTGCAAAGGTAAAAAGGGAGACCGGTGTTCCTTCGGTCCAGCCGAAAGGGTCTCTTTTTGAGCAGTGTATGCTGATACTGTTGGAGGCCATAATAATTGTTCTAATGGAAAAAATGAATACCGTTCCGGATACACTAATGCGCAGGCATGCGAACCTTGAATAAAGAGAACAGGGAGGATTGATAATATGGAATATAAATTCCTGGGCAAAACAGGTTTAAAGGTTTCAGAGCTTGTCTTTGGCACTCAAACTTTCGGCTGGGGAGCCGATGAAAAAACCGCACACGCAATGGCAGATTTTTATTTAGGAGCCGGAGGAAATTACTTCGATACAGCCAACATCTACAACGAGGGCGTATCAGAGTCAATGCTCGGGTCCTGGATAAAAAAGCGGGGAAACCGCCACTCTCTTATTATCGCTTCCAAGGTCTTTTTTCCTGTAGGTGATGGCCCTAACGACACGGGCCTATCACGAAAGCACATCTTTCAGTCCATTGATGAAAGCCTCCGCCGTTTACAAACAGATTACATAGATCTATATCAGCTTCACTGCTTCGACATGTCAACCACTTTGGATGAAACTCTCAGGGCACTCGATGATATAGCACACTCCGGAAAAGTCCGTTACCTGGGAGTGTCCAACTATACTGCATCACAGCTAATGAAAGCTATAACGATCACCAAAATGAACGGGCTTTTGCCAATCAGCGCACTCCAGGCAGAATACAGCCTTATCGTCAGAAGCACGGAATGGGAGCTTCTTCCTCTATGCGTGGAGGAAGGGCTCGGTTTTTTAGCATGGTCTCCCCTTGCAGGAGGCTGGCTGACAGGTAAATACACAAGGGACGCTAATCCCCCTTCTGACAGCAGAGTAGGAAGAAGGGATAGATGGGACGACCAGCCGGAACAGCGTGAAAGTGAGCTGACATGGCGTGCAATTGACACCCTTCTGAAAATAAGTAAAAACCGCGATAAAACGCCTGCCCAGGTTGCACTGAACTGGGTCCTAAACCAACCAGGTGTTACAGCGCCGATAATTGGGGCACGCACCCTCGAACAATTAAAAGACAACTTAAGATGCACGGGCTGGGAGCTATCCGGGGATGAGGCCGACAGTCTGCAAAAAGCAACTAAAATCCCTCTTCCCTATCCATACAGCTTCATCCAGCGATATACAAGAAGAAGATAAAGGGACAGCCTCAATTATATTCCAACTTGCTGTCTTTCCAGAACAATAGCATGACACCGAATCAGGAGGTAATAGTGGATACTCATTCCTTGATAGCGCCCATGGTAAGACCCCTCACAAGATATCTGGACAATACTACTGCCAGCACCACAGGGGGGATAACGGCAAGGATTGACAGAGACGCTACCTTCCAGAAATCAAGTCCTCTGACGGAGAGCGAACCCGCTATCATAACAGGAAGAGTCATGGCTCTTTGATAGCCAAACACAACAACAAATAGGAATTCATTCCATGAAAATATAAAAGATAAAACATAAACCGCGACCAGTCCGGGAGCGGCAATCGGGATCGCAATGTAAAAAAAGGCTTTGAAATGACCGCATCCATCGATCATCGCGGCTTCCTCTATGTCCCTGGGCATGTCCGCGAAAAAGTCGAGCATGAGCCATACTGCAAGAGGAAGGTTCATCGTAACGTGCACCATGACAACTCCCAGAATATTATCCAGAAGATGTAATCTCTGCATGATCAGGAAGTATGGTATCAGGACGGCAACCGGCGGAAACATCCTTTGAGAAAGAATCCATAGGGCTATGTCCTTATTTTTCCATTTTTTAAACTCGTACCGCGCAAGAGAGTATCCCGCAAAGGCGCCTAAAAGGAGCACAACAGCACTGGAAAGTGTTGAAATAACGATACTGTTCCGCAACGATCTGAGCGTTCTATCCCTGGTTGTAACAAAAGCGTCTTTCCAGGCGTACAACGTGGGTTTGAACTGCTTGTAGGGAATGAATGTTGCTTTAAAGGAATCTCCCGGCTGCTTGAAAGAGGTTATAAGGGCCCAGAGAATGGGAAACATTGTCCATACCATAAAAATAATGAGAAAGATTAAAATAATTGTTACACCTAAGGGTTTTCTTTTTCCTATTCCATGTGCTGTAATCATGTATGCTCCCGATTATCTCTCCCTTTTAAATCTTGATACTAAGGTTATGGCAAGGATCAGCAGTATTATGACAAACAGCCAGGAAATCGCAGAACCCCTGCCCAGTTTAAACCATTTCATCCCTATCAGATATGTATAAAATGATAACGACTCCGTTGACCCTCCGGGCCCGGCACCTGTTATCCCGAAAACCAGCTCAAATAACTTAAACGCGTCAATCGCCCTTATCAGCGATATTGTCACTATTACAGGCGTAATCAGCGGCAACGTTATGTTCCTGAACATCTGCCATGAATTGGCCCCGTCTACCGCAGCAGCCTGGTACAGCTCAACCGGAAGCGCCTGAAACGCCGCGAGAAGCGCCAGGAACATAAACGGTGTCCACTCCCATATGTCAACCATCATTAATGTAAACGGCGCTATAGTCGAATCCGTAGTCCATTTTATCCCGTTGAGCCCTATAAACTTCAAAATCGAATTCAGCACCCCTATATCAGGATGCAGCATCATCCTCCATAAAAACGCCACCGCTATGGGCGGACACGCCATGGGTATCAGATATATCACCCTGAAAAAACTCCTACCCCTGAATTTCTGGCTTAAAAGCCACGCGAGTATCAGCCCGATAACAAGCTCCACCACCACACTTATCCCCACATACCTCAACGTGAACCAAAGATCATACCAGAATCGTGGATTCTCGAATAAAAAGTACCTGTAATTGTCAAGACCAACCCATTTCGGACTCGGCATTATATTGGCATGCCATTTTGTCAGTGATAATGCCAGCGTCCAAACAAGAGGAAAAATCGCCATGAGCATCAGGTAAACAAGTGCGGGCAGGAGAAATGCCCACTTTACAGTCTTTTTACTATCGAGTTTTCCGGGCATTAAACCTTCCTTTTCTTGATGTTTAAATTAAAAAATCCGAAAATTTTGTAAATCAGGTGCAGGACAGCTGCCCTGCACCTGATTCGCTTAACCCGGTGAGAGAATCGTGTATAGCCTTAGGCTTATAGCCTTTAGGCCCTCAATCACTACAATCCAAGTGAACCCCTGTAGTACTTTTTCTGCTCCTCTATACCTCTCTCTTCCGTAATCCTTACCCAGTCCTTATATATCCGCTCGGCACCTTCTTCAGGTGTTTAATCCCAGGAAAGTACCTTGTTTAGATGGGTGTCCAGTGAGTTGTAATATTCTGAGGCGCCAGGTACCATCAGGTCAGTAACTGCATACGGATCCTGCAGGATGTCGGAAATCGCCTTTAAATATCCTTTAGCAGATTCCTCACCCCAGCCTCCTCTGACCCATACTTCAGTAGTAGTGAAATGCGTGCGTCTCCACGGATTGGCTCCTGTATAGCCGTGGATCCCGGACACATCAAGCAGGCTGTGCTCGGGGTTCGTCATGTATACTCCAAAATGATAGGCCGCGGCTTTTTCCTTGGCGCTCTTTGGAATAATCCATACCCACCCGCCAAAGTTGAGGAAATTAACGGTATGCTGTTCTTCAATCCATTTGTTCGTTTTTCTGTCAAAGTATTTTTTCGCGCCTGGTAACGGCCCGTATCCCAGTTTCCCCTTTACCTTGCTCCCGAACTTTTCCGGGTACTGCTCCTGGATTCCTATGTCGCCCCAGTCAAAAGCTATCGCGGAATTACCGGAGACAAAAGCCTGTCTCAGCTCTGAATAACCATAGCCGAGTAACCCGGGAGGAGCGAACTTTGTAAGCTCCTGAAGCATTGTCAGAGCTTCAACCCAACCCGGGCTTTTGGCCAGCGGGTCCATTGTGTCCGCATCGAAGAAAATGTTGCTTGTATAATTGGATGGTATTCCTGCAATCGTTGTGTACTGCGCGATCACATCGAGGATCGACCACTGGGCCTGGGTATTCTGCTGGGCTATGAAGGCAACACCGTATTCAATCTCTCCGTCATTGTCCCAGTCCCAGCCATTGAAAAACTCTGCAATGTCTCTGACCTCGCTCCAGTTTGCCGGAGGCAGATGATAATTATAACCGAACTTTGCCTTGAATTTTTCCTGATATTCAGGAACTCCGAGCGCGTCAGTTCTGTAATAAGTCATATGGTTATCACCATCATAGGGGAAAGCCATAATCTCACCGCCCCACTTCACAATGCTTTGAACCGCGGGCATGACATCATCCCAGTCCGGATAACCATACTCATCTATAAAGGGCTCAAGGCTTTCCACATGGTTGCCTCCCATTACATCACCCTTCCAGGTAACTGGTATACAGGCAAGGTCGAATGATCCTGTCTTGGTTCTGAACTCGATCCACATCTTTTCCTCAAGGGTCGCATAGGGTACAAGGATCACATTGATCTTACCGCCTGTCTGCGCTTCCCATATTGGTTTCCATGTATCCACAACCTGTATGTGAGGGTCTGTGACCAAAACCGTGATGGGGACGCTTAAATCAACCTCTTCAGGCACTAACACAGGAGCTGCCTCGGGCTCCGGAGTGGGTTCCTTATCTGCCCCGCCCCTGGCAAAAGCAAAAGAAAATGTAAGCAAAATCGAAAAAATGATCAAAAATGTTTTTAGAAAAACAGTTTTCTTCATCACCAAATCCTCCTTAATTTTATAGTTTTTAAAATTTTTAAAACGTGCCCCCGTCACTTCACCTCCTTTTTCAGTTAATATTAACCGCTGATTACAAAGTAAACTTAACAGTTTTCCGGTCCAATCGTTGTTCAGGATAAGCAGCTTGAGCAATCAGTCGGTTAAGATATTCATATAAATCGACATTGTAAGAAATATAAAAACCCGGCTGAAGCGGTCTTATTACCACTCCAACTACTCATCATATCGGGTATCTTTTTTTTTGTCAAGAATAAAAATCGTTAATCCCACGTTAATTCCAATCAAGGAAAAATCTACTATTAAATTCCCCTTAACGAATACACAAATGTCTCAAACATGCCAAACATTTGAAAGACAAGTTTAAATTACCGGCATGTTTACTCTTTTATAGCTCCCATGGTAAGCCCCCTGACAAGATACCTGGAAAGCACAAGCGCCAGTATAACAGGGGGTATGATGGCCAGGATTGAAAGTGCTGCTATTCTGTAATAATAAGTTCCCACAACGGTGAGGGCCCCTGCTATCATGACCGAGAGAGTCATCGCATTTTGATAACCGAAAGTTACGACAAAAAGAAACTCATTCCATGAAAAAATAAATGATAAAACATAAACAGTGACCAGGCCGGGAGCGGCAATCGGGATGGCGATATAAAAAAAAGCCTTGAAATGCCCGCACCCATCGATCAACGCTGCTTCTTCTATATCCCTGGGAAGGTCCGCGAAAAAGTCAAGCATGAGCCAGACCGATAGAGGAAGGTTCATTGCCACGTGTATTATGATAATTGCTAAAATATTATCCAGAAGATGCAATTTCTGTATAATTAAAAAATACGGAATTACAACAGCAACCGGGGGAAACATCCTTTGAGAAAGAATAAAGAAAGAAATATCTTTATTCTTCCATTTTTTAAACTCCCACCGGGCAAGAGAATATCCGGCAAAAGCGCCGAGGAGCAGCACAACCGCGCTGGAAAACGTCGCGATAATAATACTGTTTCGAATTGACCTCATTGTTCTGTCTCCATGAGTGACAAAAACCTCATGCCAGGCATACATTGTGGGCTTAAACTGTTTATAGGGGATAAAAGTCGGCTTTAAAGAATCTCCAGGGTTTTTAAACGACGTGATAACAGCCCAAAAAATCGGTAACATGGTCCAGATGGTAAAAATAATAAGTATAAAAAAAATAACTATTGTTCCTAAGGGTTTTCTATGTCCCATCCCATATTCTGCTATCATTTTTTTTCCTTATCTAAATTATTCTAAACTTAAATTATTCTAATTGTCGCTGTTTCACCGGAAAATTAAGCGACAGGAAGAAGCGATATGGATAAAGCCTTAATTGACAGATCGCTTTCAAGGTTTAATGGATCCTCACATACCAATGAAACGCTTAATTTAATCCGGAAGTTCATACAATACTCATCACTTAACAATATGTCCAAAATTATACAGTGAATGACATTTTTTATCAATCGATAAATACTCGAAGGCATTGAAGTTGTAAAAATATTATTGAATCCGGTTGATACAATTTTAAAATTCTATAAAAATATCTACAAAAACCCCTATAAACATTCTTACATATGTTTGCAACTGATTTTCCAGTCAAATAGATCCCAATATCAACAATGTAAAAGGACGAGTCTAAATTTTCCTGTAAAGGTGCAGCTTTCCTGGTCGCATGTCGCAGGCAGCGCAGATTCCAGAGATTAATCTGAAAGCATTTTAAATATTCCCTTTAACTGTTCATAGGTCTTCTTGAAAATATCATAATACTTTCTGTATACAGGAAAATTACCCTCGTCGGGTACAGCTTCCTCCTCTATCCGGATAAACCTGTCAGCGTCCTGTATCGATGAAAAAATGCCTACTCCGACGCCTCCGGCTATCGCCGCCCCGACCGAGGTCGCTTCATCAATAAAGTTCAGCCTGGAGA
>DRHN01000387.1 GCA_011049595.1 Spirochaetota bacterium
CACCTATAGTAGCAGCTGTGGGAGCGGGTGAGGTGGATGTCGGATTTGTCAACCATTATTACCTTCTTCGTTTCATAATCGAGCGGGGGGATGGATTTCCTGCAAAAAACTATCCCCCGAGGGCAGCAGGCCCTGGAAACCTGATCCTTGTGTCCGGGGCCGGAGTTTTTAAGACCTCCGATAACAAAGAGGAATCGTGGCGTTTTTTAGAGTTTATTCTTTCACCGGCCGCCCAGGAATATTTTGCCGGTAAAACATTCGAATACCCTGTGGTCGAAGGGATACAGACCCACAGGATGATTTTATCACTTTCAGAGATAATGAGCCCGCGTATCGACATGGCTGAATTGGAGGACCTGAAGGGGACGCTTGACCTGCTCAGAGAAACAGGGGTCCTTCCTTGAGAACAGTGAAAAACACGGGATATCCCCTCAATGTATCCTGAGGAAAAAATAATTCGGTTAGGGACCGGGTTTTATTGATTGTTTACTGGAATTTAAAATATGTTCAGATCACGTTTTTCAGCCGGCGATTTAACCGGGAAGATGTCACCTGGGATTCTTATACCGGTAGCCCTGATAACCGCGGGTTTGCTGCTTCCATTAATTTATCTTGTAATCCGAACTTTTGGTTCCGGAATGGAAGTATGGAGCCTTCTCTTCAGGGTGAGGACACTCCGGATTTTCGTGCGTTCATTGCTTCTTATTATTGGGGTTACCGGAACATGTATCTTCATTTCTCTCCCGCTTGCATGGCTTATAACACGGACCGATCTTCCGCTGCGCAGATTTTGGTCGGTTGTGTTGTCGCTGCCGCTTGTTATGCCGAGTTATGTTGCAGGTTTTGTCATCCTTGCGGCGCTCGGCCCGAAAGGGATGCTTCAGAAACTTCTTGAAACGCTTTTTGGTGTAACAAGAATTCCGGAGATCTATGGTTACCCGGGCGCTCTGCTAACCATAGCGCTTATCAGTTACCCACTGGTGATGCTAAATATCCGGGCTTCCTTAAGGGGTCTTGACCCGAAACTCGAGGAGGCATCCCGGAGCCTGGGTTCTTCCTCCTGGCGCACTTACTTAAGAGTAATACTTCCTCAGCTCCGCCCCTCTATTGCATCCGGGGCGCTGCTCGTCGCTCTTTACACCCTTAGTGATTTTGGAGCCGTATCCCTTCTCAGATATGAGACATTTACCTGGGCAATCTATCTTCAATACCAGACCTCGATGGACAGAAGCGTAGCTGCGGGGCTCTCACTTGTGCTGATTTTCGTGGCGCTGTGTATTCTTCAAATAGAGGCACGCACCAGAGGAAAGGCAAAGTATTACCGGCGCGGCCCCGGTACAGGGCAAATGGCAGTTCCTCTTGAATTGGGCGGTTGGAAGTGGCCTTCTTTATTCTTTTGCGCTTTTATCGTAATTTTTTCTCTGGCAATTCCAATGTCCGTTCTAACCTACTGGGTCGTGCTGGGAGTCGCAAGAGGAGAGCCGTTCCTGCTGGTTTTGAAGCCGACCCTGAACTCACTGGTTGTATCGGGGCTATCTGCAATTACTGTGATAATATTCAGCCTGCCGGTAGCATTCTTCATTGTCCGGACTAAAGGAAAATTAACCGATTTTGTTGAGCGCACAGTGTACATAGGGTATGCCCTGCCGGGAATTGTGGTGGCCCTGGCGCTTGTTTTTTTTACGGCCCGCTACCTTCCTTTCTTTTACCAGAGCATTGTACTTCTTGTGTTTGCCTATGTGGTATTGTTTCTCCCGCAGGCTCTGGGAGCGGTACGTTCGTCTCTACTTCAGATTAATCCGCATATAGAAGAGGCGGCACGCAGCATGGGGCGTAATCCCCTCGGCGTGATGTCCTCCATAACCGTCCCCCTGTTGTTTCCGGGAATCATCGCGGGAGCGTCAATGGTTTTTTTCACTACGATGAAGGAGCTTCCGGCGGCAATGGTGCTGAGCCCTGTTGGGTTCAAGACGCTTGCGACCTCCATATGGTCGGCTACATCGGAGGCCTTTTTCGCCCGTGCCGCTGTCCCTGCTCTAATTCTTATAGCGGCTTCTACCATTCCTCTGGCACTGTTCACGCTGCGGGAGAAGGGATAACAGAACTTGTAAGAAGAATGGGGCATGCATGCATAAATAAGCAGAGAAAATCTGATCGTGAGCATATCTACTCAAAATGAGAGAAGAGTTGAAATGAAACAGAAAATGAATAGAGTTTCTGTGGTAAGCCTGAGTGGAGTTTCAAAGACTTTTGAGGAAAAGGAGGTTCTCCGGGGCATCACCTTTGATATTAAGCAGGGGGAGATCATTTCACTCCTCGGACCATCGGGGTGCGGCAAAACTACAATTCTCAGACTCATTGCGGGTTTTGAATTACCGGATGAAGGGGTCATCTCGGTCAAGGGAAAACCGGTAGCAGGCATGGGTTTCTCGATTCCGCCGGATAAAAGATCGGTGGGGATGGTGTTCCAGGACTATGCTCTCTTCCCCCACATGACTGTGGCAAAGAATGTTCTATACGGGTTAAAAGGATTCGATCGAGAACGACAGAAAAAAATTCTTTCCGGGATGTTGAGCCTTTCCGGTCTTTCGGGATATGAAAATCGGTATCCCCACCAGCTGTCCGGCGGTGAACAACAGCGGGTAGCGGTTGCCCGTGCCCTTGCTCCCTGTCCGAATGCCTTGCTCCTTGATGAGCCCTTTTCCAACCTCGATGCGGATATGCGCGCCAGGATGCGGACCGATGTGCTTAACATTCTCCGTAAAGCCAGGACCACGGCCATACTTGTTACGCATGACCGGGAGGAAGCCTTCTCACTGGGAGACAGAGTAGGAGTTCTCAACTACGGGCATCTCGAGCAGCTCGATGCCCCTGAAGTCCTTTATCATCAACCAAAAACTCCTTTTGTAGCAAGATTCGTGGGACATGCCGATTTTATTACGGGAGAGGTTATTAACAGAAAGGTTGTAACAAGTCTAGGCTCTTTTTCCCTTTTAAGTCCTCTTCAGGAAAAAAAATGCATGGTAATGATAAGGCCTGACGACATTGACCTTGCTGCGGACGATGATGGAAGTGCTGTTCTGGTTGATAGAACATTTCTCGGATCAGAAAACATAATCAAATTACGTCTTGCATCAGGGGAGATCGTGAGAAGCGTACAGCCGTCTACCAATGTGTACCTGGCCGGTCAGAGACTGCGGGTCAGCGCCAATCTGGACCATGTTGTTGTCTTCCCCTTGAACAAAATAGAAGAGCATCAGCATAAGTAGCTGACATTTACATTTCTTCTCACCCTTTTAAAAATGTTCTTGATTTTTTTCATGCATTTGTAGTACATTTTCATGAAATGATTATTTCGAGATAAAAATGGCAAATTTACAAATAAAAGGAATTGACGATTCACTTTACGCACAAATTAAAGATCTTGCGCTTTCAGAAAACCGGTCAATAAGTCAAGAGGTCCTCTTCCTGATAAAATCATATATGGCAAACAAAAAACAGCTTCTGACAATAAAAACGCCGGCGCAGGTTTTGCTTGAACTTTCCGGCTCATGGGAAGATTCCAGGAGACCGGAAGAAATTATTACACAGATAAAAAATGTCAGGAAAAATTCAAAAAAACTAATGTGGTGTCTCTCAGGATAGTTGTCACCTACACCTCCGACTGCTCACCCCACCGGGCGCTTTTTTACTTCACGGGCAGTGTGATGGTGAACAACGCGCCGCCGTCGGGAATGTTCTTTGCTTCTATAGACCCGCCGTGGTCTTCGATGATACCGTTGCAGATCGACAGCCCCACACCCATGCCCATTGTTTTTTTCTTTGTGTAAAAAGGGTCAAATATCCGGTTGAGCTCCTCTTCAGGTATGCCCGGCCCGGTATCGGCGACTTCTATGTCTATATGGTCCTTATCGAACCTGGATTTTATGAATATTATTCCCCCTGCGGCAGCCCGGGTCATCCACTTTTCGTTGCCCTTTAACACACCCGACATGACCTCGACCGCGTTGTTGATCAGGTTCAGGAACACATGCCCCAGCCCCTGAGGCGAGCCGACTATATTGGGGACTTTCGGGGAAAGGTCCATGGTAATATCGATCCGGCTCTGTTTCAGGTGGGTTTTCACAAGCGCCGAAGTCTTTTCAATGATCTCGTTTATGTTTAAAGGGTGTTTCGGCTCCATGCCCGGGCGGTTCAGGTCCATGAGATTTCTTACGGTGTCCCGGATGCTGCCGAACGCTTTTTTCAATATTTCGATGTTCTTGTTAAGCGCTTTGTCCTCGACGTGTATCTCGCTTATCGTGTTCAGCATCACGGTGATCGCCTGCAATGGGGAGTTTATCTCGTGGGCCACCGACGCGGCAAGCTGGCCGGTGGCAGCCAGCCTCTCCGACCTTATAAGCCTCTCCTGCAGCAGCTTGCTCTGTGTTATATCGGTCGCTATGCCCTCATAACCGATTATCCTGTCACCGGAATAAACAGGAAGCCTCGAAATCCGGAGCCACCTGGTTTCTCCTGATTTTGTAAATATCCGGATTTCATTCATGAATCTGCCGTCGGCCATAGTTTTTCGTGAATCCTCCGGGCCGGAGTCGAAATCTTCCGGATGTACAACGGTACTGAATAAAAGATTCATCGCTTCTTCAGGGGTATACCCGGTTATAGGTTTGACAGCAGGGCTCACGTATGTCAAGGATCCTTTTTCATCGACAGCGAACACGATATCCGGGAGGTTTTCGACAAGGTTCCGGTAATTCTCCTCGCTCTTTTTGAGCGCCATATCCGCCTTCCCGCGCTCATTGATCTCCATTTTTAGCTGCTCGTTCGTCTTCATCAGATCCGAGGTCCGCTCTTTTATCCTCAGCTCGAGCTCGTCGCGGGCTTTCCTCAATTCTTCTTCGCCCAGTTTGAAGGAGGTTATGTCTCTTGAAATACCGAATGTTCCGATTATTTTACCCGTCTTATCTATTAAAGGCATTTTTGTGACGGAACACCATTTCTCACTCCCGTCTATAAATACGACTTTTTCCTCTTTGTTTATCAAAGGCTTGCGGGTCCTCATTATTTCTATCTCGTCCATGAAAGTCTCTTCGGCGAAGGTATCAGTGAAATAATCGTGATCCGTTTTGCCTTCAAGCTGGGTGTCATTGATAGCCCTTAACACATCCGACATGGCCCTGTTGACCTTTATAAATCGGCTTATGTCATCCTTGAAAAACACATGATCCGGGATATTATCCATTAGTGTCTGTAAATAGTACCGCTCGTAATTCAGCTCCTCGGCAATGCGTTTGCTCCCGATGGCGCTGCCCAGCCGCCCGGCCACGGAGTCGATCAAGATTTTCTCCTCTTTGAGAAACTGCCCTTCATCAAGTTCAGGTTTTTCTTCTAAATAGTATACTTCCAGAAAACCTTTCTGCTCGCCGCGCACAACAATATCACTTACCAGGCTCCATTTGGTTTCCTTAAAGTTACGTGTTTTAAACTCCTTCTCTTCCAGGACCGCCCTAACGGCCGCTGCCTCCGGGTATTGCATGGCGGGTTGAATAAGCTCGACTGTTTCCCGGATCATTTCATCAACAGATATACCCGGTTTATTGATCGCCACGGATAATTTGTACAGGCAGTTGAGCTCTTTTACACGTTCGTTGAGCTCATGCGTGCGCTTTCGAAAAACTTCGTTCCCGGGGATGTTTCCGCTTTCAGAATTTTCCGGCCTCAACACCTTTCGGCGCAGTCCCTTCAATTCCTCGATCAGCTCTTTTTTGGTTTTATTCTCGTCCTTCATATAGCCGGCCTTCGGTCCTTATTTCTCCGGGTATAATATCACATATAGGGTTTTTTAGAAAGAGAAAAAAACTAATATTCAATATTATTTTAAAAAGTCCGTAGAACTGGAATGCCGCCATGCTTACCCTGTTAATAAGCGGTAACAGAACACTGATTTATCATCATTTTTGTTGTTTTTGGTTGTCGGCTGTGTATCATTTTGTTATAGTAAAAACACACATACTTACATAAAGATACCAATACAAAAAGGGGGACCACAATGCAATACAGAAAGCTCGGAAACAGCGGTCTTATCGTCAGCGCGGTGGCGCTCGGGACAATGCAGTTCGGGACTAAAATGAACATGGGCAGCCTTGACCAGAAAGCTACAAACGACATGGTAAAATTCGCCCTTGACAGCGGAATAAATTTCATCGACACAGCCGACGTTTACAGCCGCGGCGAAAGCGAGACCCTTCTCGGTAACGCGCTGAAGGGTATAAGGGAGGAGATCGTGCTGGCCACAAAGGTGAGGCTTCCCATGAGCGACAATTTTAACAGGTCGGGGGCTACCCGTGTCAATATCATGCGGGGCATCGAGAGCAGCCTTAAGCGGCTTCAGACCGACCACGTGGACCTGTACCAGATACACGGCTGGGACAGCAATACCCCGATGGAGGAAACTCTGCGCACGCTCGATGACCTTGTGCGGCAGGGTAAGGTGCGTCACATAGGGCTCAGCAATTATCTGTCATGGCAGGCTGCCACAGCCCTCGGGATCCAGGAAAAGGAGCGCCTGGAAAAGTATGTTACAGCCCAGATGTATTACAGCCTCGTGGGGCGCGGGCTGGAATACGAATGGATTTCCTTCGCCCAATACCACAAAATCGGCATACTGGTGTGGAGCCCGCTTGCCGGAGGATTTCTCAGCGGTAAATACCGGAAAGGCAGCGCGCCGGAAAAAGGGACACGGTTTTCGGAAGCGGGGCAGTTCGTACCCTTTGACAAAGACCAGGGCTACAGGGTAATAGACGCGCTTCGCTCGGTCGCGGAAAGGCACGATGTCAGCCCGGCGCGGACATCCCTGGCGTGGCTGCTGTCACGGCCCGCTGTAAGCAGCGTAATAATTGCCGCGAGGAAAAAGGAGCATTTGAAAGATAACATAGGGGCCGTGGACCTCAAATTGACGGATGAAGATATCCGGCAGCTCGATGAAGCGTCCGACCCCGGCACCCCTTATCCAAAATGGATGGTGCTCCAGCTCGATCAGGCCGAAGACCCGAGGCCGAAACTGCTGGAACCTGAGCGCTTTGCCGACGGCGGCCCGTGGAAAGATCTGGGTGGAACCGTCTGGAAAGGCTGAAAAAGCTCACCGACCAATAAAGAAAGACCGGCAGCTCTTTCAGTATTTTAGTCGGCGCTGCCGGTGGCTGGGGATACATGGCTCCTCTGAGACCGGATAAGTGAGACAGCATAATCATTTTCCGGTGCTGACCCGGGCTTTCAGCATAAACAAAGTTTTGGCGGCAGCACCATCAACTGATAAACAATCCCTATAATATTGATAGCATTTAAAAAAACTCCATTCCAGCCCGGGTTTTATATTTTTTTGTTGCAAAAAAAACAATATTGTGTAAAATAGTGTATCGTTCACGGTTTTATTACAGGCCGGAGTGTTTTTATGGTGATGTGTAATATTAAGTTCCGGGTACCGCGCCGGGAAATGCCTGGCATGCAAGGTATCATATCAAACAAAAAATTTATTACAGGAGGTTTGGAATGAAAAAGTATTTGAAACTCTGTCTCATCATAACAGTGCTTTGTTTTATGGCTGTCAGTGCCGGGTTAGGGTCCGACAAAGGTGACAAAGATCAGCTGACCTTTGCCTATGTAATGCCTATGGCGCAATTGTGGTACGCGTACCTGGGTGACGCGTTCGAGTTTGCCGCGGAAAAATACGACGTCAAGACCAAAGTGGCAATATCCGACTACAATCAGAACAAGGAAATAGCCGCCATCGAGGATTTTATTATCCAGGAGCCCGACATGATCGGCCTTGGTTCTGTCAGCGCTGACGCCGCCCAGCTTGCTGCCCAGAAAGCCAACGACGCCGGGATCCCCCTTGTCATCGAAAACAGCTCTCTCGCAAAGGGCCGGGGAAAAGTGGTAGCCGATCTTGAATTTGACTGGTACGGTCTGGGGACAATGATGGCAGACGTTACGGCTGATAACTGGCCCGGTTCAAAGGTATTTGTCGTGACCGGCGTGATCGGCACAGGCCCGATCGACATGCTTCTTGAAACTTTTAAAACGCAGGCCAAGAAAAGAGGCCTTACAATTGTCGGTATCCAGAACGGGGAGTACCAGCAGGAGGTCGCCTACAATATTACCCAGGATCTCATTCAATCCGGAAGAGATTTCGATGTGATCTGGGGCAACAACAACTCGATGGGCCAGGGCATAATACAGGCTGTGAAAGAGGCAGGCCTTCTGGATGAAAAGGTGATCCTGACAGGAAACGGGGCGCCCGAATGCCTGGCGAGCGTTGCAAATGGAGAGCTCGAAGGTACGATCAACTATTCACCCGGGTTTCACGGTCTTCTCTACTTTCTCGCGATGTTCAACTATATAACGGAAGGTGATGTACCCGAATTGATTTACCTGCCCATGAAATACATCACCAAAGCCAATCTTGACGAGGCGATGCCCTGGGATTCCGCCAACGACAAAGCCCTGTCCGCTGCGGAAGAATATTTTCACACAAAGATAATCAAATACTAACGCGCCCTGTGCTTCTCGAACACCATACCGGGCATGGACATTATGTTCACGCCCGGTGTAATATAAAGAAACAAACAAAAAGTTCTGGAAATGAAATATGGGTAAAAACGGTTCCCTCCGTGATGACAAAATACTGGAGATCAGTGCCCTGTGCAAGAGCTTCCCCGGGGTGCAGGCTCTGGATTCTGTAGACTTTGACCTTCACGCCGGCGAGATACACGGGCTCGTCGGGGAAAACGGCGCGGGTAAATCGACGCTCGTGGAAATACTTGCCGGGAACTACAGACCCGATTCGGGAGATATTGTTGTGGGCGGTGAAACTTTCAGCTCTCTGTCGCCTGCCAGATCTTTATCCCTCGGCATCGAAACGGTCCATCAGGAGGACCAGCTGGCAGTATCGATAACAGCCGCTGAAAATATCTACATGGGTCATCTTCAAAAAAACAGGGTCGGTCTATTTAACCTGAAAAAGTGTTTTGAAGAGTCACGCAGGCTTGTAGACTCCTTCGGCCTGCGTCTCGATGTTTCCCGGACCGTTGCTAAACTGTCGCCTGTTGAAAAAAAGACTGTCTGCATTGCAAAGGCGCTTTCCCGCAAGGCGCGTGTCCTGATTCTGGACGAGCCCACTGCCACGCTCGGACTGGACGAGACCAGGATACTCCTCGATGTTGTGCGGAAGATAAAGGATCAGGGTCTCGGCATAATCTACATAAGTCATTTTATAAACAAAGTGTTCGAAATAGCGGACAGGATCACAGTTTTCAAGGACGGCAAACGAGTGTCCACCCGCAGCGTATCCGATACGGACAGAAACCAGGTGATAAGCGAAATGGTCGGGCGTAAAGCCGGTCATATATTCGTGCGGCCCGCGCATAAAACAGGCGGCGTAATATTTGAAGTAAAAAATCTCGGCCGGAAAGGTGCTGTAAAAGATGTGAGCTTCAAGGTGCGTGAAGGCCAAATATTCGGTCTCGGCGGGCTGATCGGATCAGGCAGGACCGAGCTCGCCAGGCTCATGTTCGGTCTGGACAGGCGGAATTCGGGAAAAATTATCTACAAAGGAAAAGATGTCACCCCGGACAGCCCCATGCAGGCGATCAAAAACGGTTTCGGCTACCTGACCGAGGACAGAAAAGAAACCGGTCTTGTCATGAGAAGACCTGTCAAAGAAAACATAACGATCGCCGAAATGACCATGAAAAAACCCGTTTTCCTCAATCTTCCGAAAGAAAGAAGAGCTGCGTCAAAGATGGTATCGGTGTTAAAGATTGTGACACCGTCGCTCGAGCAGGTTGTAATGAATTTAAGCGGCGGAAATCAGCAGAAGGTAGTGCTCGCTAAATGGATGTTGAGCAATGTCGACATCATAATCTTCGACGAGCCCACGATCGGCATAGATGTAGGCTCAAAAAAAGAAATATACGAGTTGATGAACGAGATGTCCGAGAACGGCAAGGTCGTTATCATGATATCTTCCGACCTTCCTGAATTGATCGCGCTCAGCGACAGGATCGGGATCATGAGAAAGGGAAAGCTGGTGAAAATTGTCGACAAAGAAGAAGCCACCCAGGAATTTATTTTAAAGCAGGCGACAGGAGTCTGAAATGAGTACAGAGTTTGACAGCGGCGGTGCGCCGGTAAAAACGTTCGAGAGGCAAAACAAAGTCTGGGAGTTCCTTTTGAGCCAGTCCGGATTTTTGATCGCCTTCATCATCATACTGTCGATCGCCATAACGATGGTGAACAGGAATTTTATAAAACCGCAGAACATCCTGAATGTCCTCGGGCAGATCTCCATTGTGGGTATAGTGTCAGTGGGGGTCGGCCTGGTGCTTATCTCCGGGGATTTTGATATTTCTGTCGGATCCCAGATATCTCTTGTCGGCGCGATCATGGCCCAGGTATTAATGGCCACACAGAACATTTTTCTCACGATTGTTATCGTCGTTTTCCTCGGTGCCGCACTCGGTGCCGTGAACGGGGTTATTGTGTCAAAATCCAAATGCGCGTCGTTTATCATAACCCTGGGCACCAGGGCTGCCTATCACGGTCTCGTCCTGGTCGCGACAAAGGGCAGGAATTTTCCGCTGCAGGGGAGGTTCGAGACCCTGGGCCGGGGTAAGATATCGTTTATTCCAATACCGATCATCGTTTTTTTTCTTGTTCTTCTGTTCGCCTTCGTAATTCTGCGGTACACACGATTCGGCAGGACACTCTACGCGCTCGGCGGAAACCGCACTGCCACGTACCTCTCGGGTGTCAATGTCGACGCCATGAAGATCAGCGTGTACGCGCTGTGCGGTGTGCTCGTCTCCCTCGCGGCCCTTACCCTGATATCCAAGCTGGGTGCCTCTTACCCCAACACAGGCGACGGGTACGAGCTGGAAGCTCTTGCCGCGGTGGTCGTGGGAGGGACATCGCTGTGGGGAGGAAAAGGAACCGCGCTCGGCCTGTTCCTGGGTGTTGTGATCTTCGGAGTGATGTCCAATGCACTGAACATGATGAACGTAAGCCCCTATTTCCGCGATGTCTTTATCGGCGGGATAATAATTGTCGCCGCCGTGCTGAGCAGGCTCGGTTAAAAAATAGGGGAAAAACAATGAAAAAAAACCTTGAAGATCCTGAAGAACACATGGTTTGACCCTCTCCTGGAGTAAAACTGAATGGTCCATGAAGAGCACATTACAGAAACCGGCAGTGCAGATAGACTGAGCACGGTCACGGACCTCGTGGAAATCGCGGGCAAGATGGAGGCGTCATCGGTCGTTATAGCGGGGGGCCACAGGGCCGGGGACCTGCGTCTTGTCGAGTCAGCCCGGGACCACGGGATCATCGACCGCATAATACTTGTGGGCCCGGGGGACCTTGTATCCTCGGCGATCGATGAAGCCGGGATCGAGATCAAAGCGGGCGACATTGTTGCAGCCGTTGATGACGAAGCGATCGCCGCGGCGACTGTTGAGCTGATCCTGTCGGGCAGTACGGATATTGTGCTGAAAGGCGGGATCTCCACACCTGTGATCAACCGGCATATGCTTAAACTTGCGTCGCGGCCCACTGTAAGCCTGGCCACTATTTTCGAAGCCGCTCCGATCTCAAATGGCAAACCTATTATAATCACCGATGCCGGGTTCACAACTGTGTGCAGCTTCGGCAGGCTCGTAAACCTCATCGACAACGCGGTCGAGGTGGCAAAAGTTGTCATGAATATCGACCGCCCGAGGGTGGCTGTGCTCTCCGCGAATGAAAAACAGATCGCTTCACTGCCTTCAACATGGGCCGGGAAAAAGCTCGCCGAGCGTAAATGGACCGATGCCCTGGTGTGCGGGCCTCTGTCATTTGACCTGGCCACCGACCCCGAATCGGTCGAGGTAAAAGGGCTGCCCGACCTGCCGAACGCCCAGGTGGTGGCGGGCAGGGCCGACATCCTGGTATGCCCGGGGATCGACGCGGCAAACATACTTTACAAGACTCTCACAGCTATGACAAAATTCGGCCAGGCCTCCCTGGCAGGAATCACCATAGGTTTTCCTGTCCCTTATATTATCCTTTCGAGGGCGGATACGCTCGAGACCCGCCTTCTCTCGATCGCTCTGTGCTCTATTTACGCCCGGCGAATGTCAGATAAGAGAAAAATCCGGAAGGAAGAAAAAAAACCGTCGGCCGCGGACACCCGCAGGGTGCTCGTGATAAACCCCGGCTCGACATCCGTCAAGCTCGCGCTCTTCGAAAACGATGACCCTGTGCACGAGAAGGAGGTGCGGTACAGTGAAGGGGCAAAGGGCCGGGACAAAAGCTCCGGCGCATTGGACCGGGGCCGAGCCGGAGACCCGGCAGAAAAATCAGTACCGGGTGAAGCCGGGGCAGAAGTTAGAACCGCGGTCAGCAGGGGCAGTACAGCAGACAGGATATCGGAGCTTTCGATGCTGGTCGACAAAACCTTGAGCGGCTGGGGCGCAGGCAGGC
>DRHN01000388.1 GCA_011049595.1 Spirochaetota bacterium
GTGTAAGGTTTCTACCGTGTTTGTTTGACCAGAACGGCGTGTGGTCTTTCGGGCGGGTCGTATCAAAGCTGCTTGCGTGGCAGGAGCCGCAGTAATCCGTCTTGCCGACCCTCATCTCTCTTGTGTGATGGCAGTCCGTGCAGCTGTTGTCAAATTCTTCCTTGTGGCAGCTTGTGCAGTTTGAAGCAATCTTGTCCTTTGAGAGGTCTTTTCCATGTACGTCCTCCCAGGCGGTATCATGCGACACAGGCCGGATCTTCTCCCAGTCTTCAACATGGCAGCTCATGCAGTCGGATACTTTGCCGACTCCTCTTTCTTTGTGGCATACAATACAGGTACCCATGTTGGGAAGTGTGGCCTCCGGGTCATTGACATCGTACTCGGTTAGTACTTTTTCGTGACACTCGAGGCAGCCGACTTCACCGTTTTCCCGGTGATTATCGTGGTCGAAATTCACGAGCGGGCTCAATACCGTGTCTTTGCGCGTGTTGACTTTGTTTCCCGGCTTGTTGTGACACAGGCTGCAGTCTTTGTCCGCCGAAGTTTCGTCCACAGCGTCGAAGTGACACATGGAGCAAGTTTCGTGGTCGGGAAAGGTCATAAACTTCGGATTATCTTCCTTTACAGAGTGGCAGTCGGTGCAGTCCATCCCGAATTCTTCTACCTTGTAACTGTGGCTCATATTGAGACCGCTGCGGCTGTTTTTATAATCTCCCCACAGGTACACCGCTGCAGACAGCAGCGTAAACAGGATAATAAATAAGATAAAATAATGTCGCTTTTTAATAAATCTATTTTTGAAGTCAATTTTTAAGCCTTTCATTACACCCACCTTAAACCTTTTATTTAGCTAATTAAGTTTAAAACCTTTCTATGAAATTCCGTCCCCGGTTATTCTGCCCGGAGATTATTTCCGTACGCCAGGTTATCGGCCGCCTGCAGTGATCATTTTGTATTAATACAGAGACCGACACACGGCGCAGCTCATTTCCTGGCCGAGCCGAACGTGTAACCCACGCCGACATCGAACTTAAAGTAATTTCTCGGATCGGTTATTATCTCATCCGCAGATCCGCTGACAACATCGGTGTTTATTTTTGTTGTGTCGGTGAGGGATTTAAATTTCGCCCTTTCAAATGTCGTTTTGAAAGACACATCCATACCTTTGAGTGGGAACCATTTCATTTTAAAATAGTACTCCTGCGCGTAAAAGGTGTCTTCGACCAATGATACATCCGTTTGTGTTTCATACCTGTTTGTATAGTATGAAGACCCAACGCCCAGGTTGAGCTTGTCCCATTTTTTGGAAATTTCCCCTCCGACAAAATGCAGGTTGTTGATGGTGTCCTGTGTGAACACTGTCTCGTAGAAAATATTTAGATACCACTTGCTGTCGGTGGCAAAGACAGTACCCACCTGGATCATGTTATAGTTGGGGTTGAACCCCGATTCGTCGCTGCTGTTTACGGGCTGCCGGTGCTCGTAGGTGACTTCCAAAAGTATATCGCTTACAGGTCCTGTCAGGTTGAAAACATCGGCGAAACTTTTTGAAAGGTCCACCGAAAACCTCAGATAGGGATTGCTCGCGGTTAAAAAAGTCGAAAACTGGGTCACCCTGTCCCCGAGGTCAGAAATACCGGTGAGCTGCATGTAGTAATCAGCGTAGTAGCTCATGAGAATATTTTCAAAAAACCCCCCGGCCCATACGTGAATGTCCCGTATGCTTGTATTGTAAAAAGAAGTTTTAAGCCCCGTTCCCATCCAGTCGGAATAAAAATAATTAGCTTTTAATTTGTAAACATGGTCACTCGATACAAACGTGTCTTCCGCCTCCCCTATGAGGTTGTTCCGTTGTGTCAATTCACGAAGGTAGAGATAGCGGAGGTAAAAATAGAGACGGGATTCAGGAAAAAGGAAATCTGCACCGGCCCCGCCGACAAACTCACCCTCACCCCAGTAGTTTGAGAAATTTTTTATGTAATCGTAGTGCCACGGTTTGCCGCCGAACCCCTCGATCCTGAGCCAGTCGAGGGGGTGGCCCCATGCCATGATACCGTCAAACTGGGGGAATTCGTAATCGAACAGGTAGGAGCGCCCGATAAGTGCCCCGAATCTTTTGGTTTCATATTTAAGGATTGCTGAATACACGCGGTATTCGAGTGTCTTGTCGCTGTTAGCGGCATCGGCAATACCGCGGAAAGCTACATCTGATTTATCCTCCCCGCCTACGGATTCATCCGTTTCGCCGTCAAGGTCCTTCCTGACGCCGCCCTGCCACTGAAAAGTGAAATTTTTAAGAAAATAAAGATCAAGTGAGTGGTACTGGTAGATATCGTTGTCTGTTGACCGGTCTCCGATGTCCAGGTCGTAGTCCGCATCAAGCCTTACCTGGTAATCCAGGGCACCGGCATGGTTTGCGAAAAGAAAAAATACGGGAAATAAACAAAACGCAATTATTGCACCCTTGCTTAATATATTGTTTAACAGAGTTTTTTGATCCAACATTCTCTCCTTGTCAAAAAAATTGCCGTTAGCCGACACGCGTTGACTTTCATGATGAATAAAATTATTTCTTAGGATAACCTGATTCCAACTTTTTTGTCAAGAAAAAAACAATTATTTGTCAAAAGGAAACTATTTCATGGCTTGCCCTTTTCTCAGGGCTTTTATTATATTTGTCAATACATGTTAAATTAAGAAGTTTTTGAAATATATAAATAATTGGAACGTCGTAAATATGCCGATAATTGAGCATTTCATTGCTGGGTTTAGACAAATACTCGTTGAAACGGAAGGTGTTGAATACGCTTTCATTTTCGGATCGAGCGTTAAAGCTCTCCGGTCGGGCGGCGATGTGGACATACTTGTAGACGGGCGGCTAAGTTTTGCTGAAAAAGTGGATCTGGAGATGAAACTGGAATCAATTGTAAAAAAGAAAGTGGATATAGTGCAGACTGAAGAGGCTTTTCCTGAGATCATAATGAAAGCTTTTTCACGGGGGATTAAGATTGTTGTTAAGAATAATAAAAAGCTGAAAGAAGATTACTTCAAATACCTGTATGCCTATGAAGACGGGGAAAATTTAAGAAGACTGAGAATGGCAAGAATTAGAAGGAAGTACAATAATGGTTGACAAATTTGTGATAACTTCCCGCGTTGAACAGATTGATGAACATCTGGAGAAATTATCTGCGTATAAAGGAATTTCTTTTAAAAAATTTTTAAATGATCCTATTGTTCAGGATGTGGTGGAGTATAATTTATTCCAGATCGTTAATCATGTTATTGATATAATCGAGCACATTGTAGTGGATGAAAATTACGGCCTGCCTGCATCTTCTTACGAAGCGGCACAAATTCTTTCGGAAAAGGGGACTATTAATAAAAAAGATCTGGATATTTTGAAAAGGATGATCGGATTTAGAAACGTAATCGGGCATGAATATATAAATATCAACAAAGAAATTGTTTATAAAATATTAATGGATAATCTGTCCGGGATAAAAACTGTTGTTGCAAAAATAGTACAGGACTTCAGCTGATTTTACCTGAAAAACACACCACGGGTAGCAGTTCCTGCAGTTGAATAAGTCATGAAATTCAAATACTATAGTACTATTATATTATTGAGTACGACCGTGGTAAGGGCCGCGGTTTAGTCAATTGGATCATGACAGATGATACTTTTAATTAAAGTGGTTGACCTGTTGATAAGCTCGGCTTCGGAAACGATTTCTTGACCTTGCTGATCATAGTCTTTATTTTTGTTAAATAAATGTTTTTAATGTCGAGAGCAGTTGTACGATTTATAACTTCGCTTTGAAAGACGGGTCCGGAGTAAAGAATGTCGGGTTTACTGCTTTATTTAAGCATAACATTAACATCAATCTATTTCATCATATGTGCTTTGTACACAGTTTATTTTATCACCAACAAAAAGCAGTTCAATTCGGCAGGACGGGTTTTTATAACGGTCAATATCCTGCTGCACATTTTTTTCATGATATATTTC
This sequence comes from Spirochaetota bacterium, assembly GCA_011049595.1. GTDB lineage: Bacteria > Spirochaetota > B62-G9 > B62-G9 > DRHN01 > DRHN01. The sequence continues at coordinate 4,013 of DRHN01000388.1, forward strand.
GGCAGGGCGGAGAACAAAGTACCGATCACTTCGGTTTTTGAAGCAATGACACTTCTGGCGCTGCTGATCTCGGGCCTGTATTTTTTTATCGAGATCAGCACAAAGGTGAAGAATCTCGGGGGTTTTGTTTTTGCATTGATTTTCATTTTTCAGCTTGTCGCGACTTTCGGAATTACTGTAGTGGAGGTTGAGGATAGTGTTTTTAAAACACTACTGTTCGGTATCCACACGATCACCGCGATGATCGGATATTCGGCATTCGTGTTTTCAATGGTCATTGGTGTAATGTATTTGGTCCTTTTCCGCGAGCTCAAGGAGATAAAACCCAGGTTTATATACGACAGGCTTCCGCCCCTTGAGATGCTGGACAGGATGAACATGCGTGGTTTTATTACAGGATTTGTTTTTCTAACGATAGGGATAATCTTCGGTGTGATCCAGGCGCGCAGGATCTGGGGCGAAGTTTCAATTTTTGACCCGAAACTATTTCTTTCATGGGTGCTGTGGCTCATATATCTCGTGAGCATAGGCGGCCGGGTGATTTTCAAATGGGGCGGAAAAAAATTGGGGTACCTGTCTGTCGTAGGTTTTGCCGTGATGATATTCACTTTTGTTTTTGTTAATCTGATTTTTCCGACGCTGCATGAATTTTAAACTATGAGTCTATATCCGGTGTTTCTTAAGATAAAGGAAAGGGAATGTCTTGTCATCGGCGGGGGATCTGTTGCGGAAAGAAAAGTAAAAACGCTCGTTGATTACGGTGGGAGTGTGACACTGGTTTCACCGGAGCTGACCAGCGGGCTTGAGAAGCTGGTGGAGCTGGGGCAGGTTGTTCATATAAAGAGAGATTACCGGAATGGGGACCTTGACGGTTTTTTCCTTGCAGTGGCCGCGACATCTGACCCGGAAGTAAACAGGAAAATTTATGAAGAAGCTGAAGAATCAGGTATTTTGATAAACTCGGTAGATGATCCGGACAATTGCAATTTTTTTGTTCCTTCTTCGGTAAGGCGGGGCGACTTTCAGGTATCAATTTCGACATCCGGAAAGGCCCCGTATTTCGCAAAAAAGTTGAGGAAGTTTCTCGAAAACATGTTTTATGATGATCTTGATAAGGATTTAGATAAACTCAGCCGGATAAGATTAAAAATAATAGAAGAGTCCGGGGATGATGGGTTGCTCAAAGAAAAGATGTTCGAGCAGGTATTAAAACCTGAAATAGAAGATATAATACGTAGAATAGAGAAAAAATGATAGGACTGGTAGGGTTGAATCACAAAACAGCTCCTGTTGAGATAAGGGAGAAATTTGTTTTCAACGAAGAGGATATTGCGAACTTCATATTCGGCCTTAAAGAGGAAAACGAGTCGACAGAGGTTGTGGTACTGTCCACATGCAACCGCACAGAGATTTATTTTAACCTTGCAAAAGACTGCGATTTCAGGAATTTCAGTTATATTCTGAAAAAACTGGGAGAGTTCAAGAGCATAAAAAAGGAGATAAATCCATATTTTTATAATGTTGGAGGCCGGGAAGCTGTTGAGCACCTGTTCAATGTAGCTGCAGGGCTCGATTCAATGGTGCTCGGTGAAAACCAGGTCCTCGGGCAGGTAAAAGAGGCGTACAGGATAAGCGCGAGCAGAAAATACACCGGCTCGGTGCTGAATAAGCTTTTTCACAAGGCTTTTGAGGCTGGAAAGAAGGTCAGGACAAATACGGAAATAAACAAAGGAGCTTCATCGGTAAGTTACGCCGCGGTCGAACTTGCTTCGAAGATATTCAGTGATCTGGGGAAGCACCCGGTTCTTTTGACCGGGGCCGGTGAAACCGGAGAGCTTGTACTGAAAAGCCTCGTGGAAAGGGGCAGTAATAAATTGTACATAACAAACAGGACATACAGCAGGGCGGAAAAACTCGGGAAAAAATACAGCGCCGAGCCTGTCCGGTTTGAAGAGCTTAAAGAGCAGCTTGTCAAATGTGATATCGTGATAACATCCACTTCGTCACCCGAACCGTTGTTCAGTTTTAAAATGTTAAAAGAAGTTATGAAGGTGAGAAGGCACAGGACTATTTTTCTCATAGATCTTTCGGTCCCCAGGGACGTAGATGAAAAAGTAAAGCACCTGGAAAATGTGTTTTTGTACGACATCGACGATCTCGATGAGGTCGTTGCGCACAACTATGAAAAAAGAAAACACGAGATCAAAAAGGCTGAAAAGATCATAAAAAAGATAATTGATGAGTTTTTCAGTTGGGTCAGCACACTCAACCTGGCCCCGATAATTGATTCCTTGAGTGACAAGTTGGACGTTTTGACCTCGAGCGGGCTGAAAAACCTGAAGAGTAGTGTAACCGAAAACGAGTTTGACAGGATGTCTGAATTCGGTGAACTTATAAAGAAGAAGTACCTGGGGCTGGTAATAAAAAACCTGAAGGAGCTGTCAAACAACGGGCAGAAACCGGAATATATAAATCTTGTGAACAATCTATTTGGACTTTCGGCGAAGAAAATTGAAGAATAAGAAGATCAAAATAGGGACCAGAGGCAGCAAGCTTGCGTTAATACAGGCTGAAAAAGTCAGGGATATTCTGATTGAGGAATTTCCGGAATTAAATTTTGAACTTGTAATAATAAAGACAAAGGGTGACAAGATCCTTGATTCCCCGCTGTCAAAATTAAACGACAAAGGCCTTTTTACAAAGGAACTTGAAAAGTCGCTGCTAAAAAACGAGACCGACTTGGCAGTCCACAGTCTTAAAGACCTCCCCACAGAATTTCCCGAAAATCTCACTCTCGGGGCAGTGCTTGAAAGAGGAGAGGTAAGGGATGTTATCATAAGCAGGAGCCGGAAAAAACTACAGGACCTCACAGGATCGGATGTTTTCGGGACATCGAGCCTGAGGAGGAGGGCGCAGCTTCTCCATTATAACAGCAGCTTCCGGATCAAAGATATCAGGGGTAATGTTGACACGCGTCTAAAAAAGCTGGAGGAGGGTTTTTGCGATGTTCTGATCCTCGCCGGAGCAGGTGTGCAAAGGTCAGGGTACAGCGAAAAGATCACGGAGTATATTGATCCTGAAATTGTCATGCCCAGTGTGAGTCAAGGTATAATCGGTATAGAGTTCAGGATGAATGATGTGTTTATAAACGGAATTTTGCGGAAGATCAATCATAAAAAGAGTTTTATTACAGCCTCTGCAGAAAGGACCTTTCTGAGGACCATAGAAGGCGGGTGTCAGGTCCCGTGCGGTTGTATTTCTACAGTCAGTGAGAACACTTTTTCGATCAAAGGTATGATCTCAGATCTGGAAGGAAGAGAGGTTATAAAAAAGAGCCTGGCCGGCCCGCTGGAGCGTGCGGATAAAATTGCAGGTGACCTGGGAAAAGACATCCTGGATGCCGGCGGCAGGGAAATATTTGCCCGAATCAGGGATAACGGGGTCCAGGATTGGGGGAGCAGCATTCGGGGTCAATATCAACATGAAGAACAATAAAAACAGCGGAATGGTTTATCTGATAGGTGCGGGGCCCGGGGACGCGGGGTTATTCACGCTTAAGGGCGTGGAGTGCCTCAAAAAGGCTGATGTAGTTGTTTACGATTACCTTGTAAATGAAGAACTTTTAATATACTGCAGGGAGGGGTGCGAAAAAATATATGTCGGTAAAAAGGCAAAGGACCACACCCTGTCTCAGCCTGAGATAAACAGCCTTCTGTGTGAAAAAGCAAAGAATGGCAGTATCGTGGTCCGGTTGAAAGGGGGGGACCCTTTTGTTTTCGGGAGGGGCGGGGAGGAGGCTCTTGATCTCGCTGCTGAGAACATTAAATTTGAAGTCGTGCCGGGTGTGACAGCCGCTGTAGCAGCCCTGGCTTACGCCGGGATCCCGATAACCCACAGGCGCATTGCCTCGACAGCTGCGCTTATTACCGGGCACGAGGACCCGTCCAAGGGGACGAGCGGCATCAACTGGGAAATGATCTCCAAAGGGGTCGGGACGCTTGTGTTTTACATGGGTGTGAATAATCTCGAAAGGATCGTTTCGAGCCTGAAAAAACACGGCAGGCCGGGGGACACCCCTGCGGCATTGATAAGGTGGGGCACCTTGAACAGGCAGGAAACTTTAACAGGAACTCTGGATAATATTGTCAAAAGAGTGCGGGAGCTTAACTTCAAACCTCCTGCCTTGATAGTTGCGGGTGAAGTAATTAATCTAAGAGAAAAGCTGAGATGGTTCGATAAAAGGCCGCTTTTCGGAAAAAAAATAATCATAACCAGAAGCAGGAAACAGGCATCGGCCCTGAGTAAAAGCCTCGGGGAGCTTGGCTCGGTTGTGATCGAATTCCCGACAATTGACATAAAGCCAATCGAGGATTTTTCGGAACTGGACAAAGCGATCGGGGAGATCGACACATTTTCGTGGGTTGTTTTTACATCGGTAAACGGAGTGTCCTTGTTTTTCGACAGGCTGTCCGGTCTTGGGCGCGATTCAAGGGCCCTGAACAATGCCAGGATCGCGGTTATCGGAAAAGGGACGGCCGGCGAGCTTTGGAGATTCGGGCTGAAACCGGACCTCACGCCTGAGTCGTTTACTTCCGAAGGAACGGTTGAAGCCTTCAGGGCGATCAAGGAGGACTACACGTCTGAGAGGGTGCTTCTTCCCTCGTCGGAAATCGCGCGGGATTATATCCCCCGCGAGCTGGCCAAAATGGGTGCCGAAGTTATTACTGTACCCGTGTACCGGAATCTTGTACCCGGCTATTCAGAGGAAACAATTGACGCTGCTTTTAAAGATGAACCCGATCTGGTTACCTTTACCAGCTCGTCGACGGTTTCAAATCTGGCAGGAATATTGAGAAAGCACAATAAAGATCATTTTCTGGCCCGTATAAAAGGTGCTTCAATAGGGCCGGTAACGACAAAAGCGGCCAAAAAGGCGGGTATA
>DRHN01000389.1 GCA_011049595.1 Spirochaetota bacterium
GAAGTCCAGACAGGTTTCTGCAGGACAGGTAAGATGTTTGCCTCCGGGTACTGGGAGGTAGAGCCTGATATAATCACCACTGCCAAGTCGATCAGCGGGGGGCTGCCTTTAAGCGCTGTTACAGCAAGGGCTGAGATTATTGAATCCCCCCAGGTCGGCGGAATCGGAGGGACGTTCAGCGGTAATCCTGTTGCTTGCGCGGCCGCTCTTAAAACAATAGAAATCATGAAGCGGGACAATTTTGAAGCAAAGGCCATGGAAATAGGGGAAGTAGTCCGCCGGCGTTTTGGAAAGATGATGAGGGAGTTTGAAATAATTGGAGATGTCAGAGGAAGAGGGGCCATGATTGCCATGGAGCTTGTGAAAGATAGAAAAACTAAAGAACCTGCCGCGGACGAAACAAAAGTCATTATAAAAGAATGCTATGAGAAAGGCCTCGTGCTTTTGAACGCAGGACTTTACAGCAACGTGCTGCGTATTCTGGTACCTCTTGTGGTCACCAAAGAACAGCTTGAAAGCGGTCTGGATATCATTGAAAGAACGGTTAATAAATTTGATTGATAGGAGTTTTTATAATTATTGATAGGAGTTTTAATAATTCGAAATTCGCCAACATACGGAAAAAAACCGTGAAAAGCCCCCGATTTGCCCATGAAATATTCACGAATGCTTTTCCTACCGAAAAACGGCAGCCTTATTGTAAATACGAATCATGGTTTCTTTTCAGACACTCAAGTACTTTTTGTACTTCGAGTGAGTGTTTACACTCACTCGAAGTGAGCAAAATACTCGGGTACCTGAAAAGAAATCATGCTCCACCGTTCGAATAACAAAAGCATCATAAGCCTCATTTTATTATGCTTTCCAAATCTTCCCTTTTTCGATAGGCCGTTTTTACGGGCTCAATACGTCCACTGCTTGCTGTAATAATTCAATATAATGTGAGATTATTACAATCTTTCTTGACATAGTATTATAGCATGTTATGATGTAATAGATGAAAAGCATATATTTGAAAGATGCTTGGAGGGATGAGATTCTTTATTCGCTGTTCTGCTTAAAAATCGTGGCTTCGGTGGTATTTCCGGGAAAGGATCTTTCGTTCCTTCGCTCTATTCACGAGGAGATGCTGCGCGAAACCGAATACCACGGCTCAATGTGGCTGGCAATGTTTGGTATTTCAGCTCTCGACAGGGCAATCTGGGACTGCCTGGGCAAAGCCATGGGCGTTACCTGCTGGAAGCTCTGGGGAGCGGTAAACCACAGGATACCGGCCTATGCCATGGTTGGATGGCTGAACTACTCCGACAAAGAGGTGCAGGAGATCTGCTCTCGCGCCGTGGATCAGGGATCCCTTGCGGTGAAAATCAAGGTCGGGTACCCGAGTCTACGGGAGGACATTGACCGCATCGACACAGTGCGTAAGGCAGTGGGTTTGGATATTCAGCTGATGGTAGACGCGAACAAGTCTTTGTTGACGGTGGCGGGCCTTTTCAGCTCAACGTCATGGCCTGTCTGCCCAACGCGCTCTCTGGAGACAGGCATGATCCCGTCCGACTCACCCCTCAAGCTGTCTCTTATACACATCT